>DHIM01000206.1 GCA_002403785.1 Clostridium sp. UBA4746 | reverse complement strand
GTTCTTGTACTGATACTGATGAAAACTCATCGGAATATCCAACTATCAGGTCTTCAATTATGAACAAAAACATTTCCTCTTTTTTAAAATCATTTACCTCCTGCATTATCATAAGATGTAATTCGCGCAAAGAAGGCACTAGGTCGCTATGAAACAATACAGGTTCTGTAAAATGAGGCAGATATTCTTTGTGCGTTATATCATGTGCGACTTTTTCCATTACATCTTGCTGAATATTAATGCAGCGGTAGTCAAGCGTTCTCCCATCAATTTGTTTACAGGTATGGTTATCACTAGGATTAAAGAGGATTAAATCGCCAGTTTCGATGATGTATTCTTTATTCTTGCATGATAAATACCGCTGTCCGCTTTCAATAAAGCCAATAACATAATATTCGTGAAAATGATTTGGAAACTTCTGCATAATACCTTTGAAGCTATAAGCCTCTATATTCAAATCTGTATCAAAACAAACAGTTCGAGTTTCGCTTTGCATTTATGAACTCCTTTCTATTTATCATTTTTTTAAGGATAACATTAATAAAATAAAAGTTCTTGTATGATATTGCTCAGATTAAGTTTAGAATTTAAAAAAGGCAGCAATTAAGCTGACTTTTTTATTACTCAACTATAAATAATCTTTACTTGACCTTAAACTACAATAATACATCAATCGTAGTTTTATGATTGATGTTCTATTTATGAATATTACGCAACATCCGAAATGCAGATTGAATTTTATTAAATTATCTCATTTAACCTTTTGGCTATTTCATTCATGTGGGTATCATTTGTACCACAGCAACCCCCAAAAATTTTAAGGTTAAAGTCTTTACATAGTTTTAACATATCATTTGCCAAATTATTAGCATCTGATGTCTTTAAATCGCAACAGCCGTCAAGTTCTTCTGGTGATAAAGGAGAAGTATTCGCTTGTATCCCCTTAAATCTGTTTTTTACTATATCTGTTTGATTATAGGTTTGAGATAGTGCTTCAGCGACTACCTTTGGATGGACACAATTTGTCATATAACAAAGGGGTTTACGTCTTGTAGCATTATCAATTACTCTTATAGCTTCATTAATTGTTGTACTATCTATTAATTTACCATCATTTTTTATCATAAAACTAATAATATATGGTAGACCCGTGTTTTCCATTGCTCTTGCCATACCTATAGTTTCCGACAAAGCTGGCATAATACCTGCATATAAAAAATCAACTTTAGCTTTCGCAAACAATGAAGATTGCCACGAATGAAATTCAAATGCTTCTTGGTCAGACAAAACATCAGTTGCTTTATATGCATCACCCTTGCACCCCATAAGCCCACCAATATACACATTCGAAGGAAATTCCTGTTTTATTTCACGTAAAAATGAAACATTGTCATAAATAATGCTCTCATTATATTTAGATTGTGTAACACGTTCTTTATTTGCTCTGCGAGTCGGTGTTGTTAGCATAATCGGCAAATGATAATGTTTAGATATTTTTATATATTGATGAAATAATTCTTTAAGTGCTTGCTTAGATTTTTTATTATATATATGACCAGCAAGAGCAATAATTTCGTCAAAAGGAACATCATATTCCCTTTTTAAACGTTCACCCAATGACCCCTCCATCAAAATAAAAGAAGAATTATTGTAGCAAAATTCAAAATCCATTTTTACCTCCTTTAATGTATAATAAACTACAATTACGACACAGTTTGAGAATAAATTGAATCAAAATCATTGTAATCTAATAGGCAAAATATTAACTACATTGATTCTATATATGTGTTAATTTATTTATTTAAATCTTCTATAAGTTCATCACTTAAAGTTCCTTCGGCTATTTGTCTGACTTCTCCAGTCATTTTTACATTCCAATTATCATCTATTTCTATTAATAACTCCCCTCCACACATTTTAATTTTCACTTTATTATCAATTAAATTCTTTCTTCTTAAAATACTCGCTACTGCACAGGATGAACTTCCAGATGCTAATGTAAAACCAGCACCTCTTTCCCATATTAATATCTCTGCTTCACTTCTTGATATTACTTTTGCAAATTGAACGTTAGTTTTGTTTGGAAATTGACTGTGATTTTCTATAATCTTTCCATACCTTTTTATTTCATCGATGTTTAATTCTTCTTTTAAAATAACACAATGAGGATTTCCCATTGAAACACAATTTATTTCATATTCTCTATCATCGACTTCCAGTTTTTCTCCTATTACCTCTTCCGTTTTGAAATTTGTAGGAATTTCTTTTGAATTAAAAATTGCTTTCCCCATATCTACTGCAATTAGTTTTGCTTTCTTGTTAGAAGTTTCAATAATTTTTGCGTAGGCAATTCCACCTTTTGTTTCAACAGAAAACTCTTCATTATTAGTTAAACCATAATCATAAATGTACTTGCAAAATATCCTTAATCCATTTCCACTTTTTTCTGCTTCAGAACCATCTGGATTAAAAATCCTTAATCCAAAATTTGCTTTAATAGATTGGACTTTAAGTAAAATCCCATCTGAACCTATACCAAAGTTAACATTGCATATTCTTTGAATTGCTTGCTGTGTTAAGTTAAAATTTGTCTTTTCTTTATCTAAAACAATATACTCATTTCCTAATCCATGAGTTTTTACAAAATAGTTCATGTTCATTTTTTATCTCCTTTTTCATGTTTTCTAATTTTGATTATATTGAGAGCAGTGTTTCTCTATTTTAAAACCTAAAGTATTTTAAAACCCATTATTTCTTTTATGTAATTTGCCTTTTCTATTGATGTTAAGAGTTCAAGTAGTTTAAATGCCACATCTATAGCCGTTGAAGGATTCCAAGAGGTTATTATGTTATCATCTAATACTATTGATTTGTTAATCACATTGACTCCATACTTGCGTAGTTCTTCTTGTCTAATGCCATTCTTCATATTATAAGTTGTAGCAGTTTTGCCTTCTAATATTTTGCTTTTCCCTATTGGTAGAGCCCCAACACAAATTGATGCAATTATTTTGTCTTTATTATAAAATCTTCTAATAATATCAAGAAACCTTTCATCATATGCATCATCATAAAATCCGTATTCTTCAAAGCCTCCAGGAATAGCTAATGCAGCATAATCATCAACATTAACCTCAGCGATTGTTATATCTGTTGTTATTTTCATATTAAAAGTGCTTTTGATTTCATTTTTTATACCACATGTAATTATTTCTGTAGTGCCATCTCCATCAACAAGATTCCACCCTATAACATCTATGAAAACGCCAGCTTCATAAATCTCAAAACCATTTGCTAACAATAGCAGTACTTTTTTCATACTTACTCCTCCTTATTCGTATTGTATTAAAACTAACCTCATATTTAAATTGTGCTTATTGTATAATAATTGTCATTAATCTTTCTTTATAAGATTTTTACCTACATTAAAACTATTCCCAAGTTTTTCACCTATACTCCAATATTCTCTTATTGTTGGTATATATATAAGCGGGTCTACTTTGTTCATAGAAACTTTGCCTTTTTCATCTATTTTGTCTGAATCAATATTTACTTCAATTATTTCTCCAATTATAAGTACCCACTCATTCATATCAACCTCTTTTATAACCTTGCATTCAATATTCAGTGGGCACTCTTTTATAATAGGAAC
>DHIM01000101.1:7863-9164 GCA_002403785.1 Clostridium sp. UBA4746 | reverse complement strand
TGCATTCTTTAAGAGTAATTGCAGAAACTCAAGATAGAACGATTTAGAAGGGTACAATAGTTTTGGGTATTTTGAAAGAGATATAATTACCATAAATATATATTCAAAAAGAAGATAAAAACATCCAATGGTGTAATGCATTTTGGATGTTTTTATTTTATTAATGACCTATATTAATAATTAATTTATTATATTAGAATATTACCACATAAAGTAATGCTGCGAGTACTCCTCCAACTATTGGTGCAAGTACTGGAACCCATGAATATGCCCAATCAGAATCTCCTTTACCAGCTATTGGTAATATTGCATGAGCAATTCTTGGTCCTAAGTCTCTTGCTGGGTTGATTGCATATCCCGTTGGTCCACCTAAAGAAAGTCCTAAAGCCAAAATTAATCCTCCAACAACAAATGTTGGTAATCCGTCAGCGGCCTTAGCTCCGCCTATACCTAATATAACAAAGACCAATACAAACGTACCAATTACTTCAGTTAAGAAATTGGATGAATACTTTCTAATTGCTGGTCCTGTGCAAAATATTGAGAGTTTTCCTGGCTTATCATCTGTTACTTTCCAGTGTTCTAAGTATGCAAGCCATACTAGTGTAGCTCCAGCCATTGCTCCTAACATTTGAGCTATAATATAACCAGGCACTTCAGCCCATGGAAATTTTCCGACAACAGCTAAAGCTATAGTAAGTGCTGGATTAAAGTGAGCGCCACTTATTGCCCCAAAAATGAATGCTGGCAACATAACTGCCATTGCCCAACCAGATGCGATTACCATCCATCCGCTATTTTGAGCTTTACTTTTGTTTAATACAACACCTGCAACAACACCGTCTCCTAAAAGAATAAGTATCATGGTACCAAAAAATTCAGCTAATAGTTTTGTGGTCATTTATTTCCCCCTAATTTTCGTAAGTTTATCAACGGAATGTATTGATAATACACCTCAACACATTCCTTAAGTTAATTTATTTTTCCCAGTCTCTTGATCTTCCAACAGCTTTATGCCAGCCTTTTAGAAGTTCAACTCTATTTTCTTCTCCCATTTTTGATTGAAATGATCTAGATAGTGCCCAATTCTTTGAAATCTCTTCTTGATCCTTCCAATAACCAACTGCAAGGCCTGCTAAATAGGCAGCACCTAAAGCTGTTGTTTCAATAACTTCTGGTCTGTCAACTTGAACATCTAATATATCTGACTGGAACTGCATTAAGAAATCGTTAGCACATGCACCACCATCAACCTTTAAGGCTTTAAGTGTAATACCTGAATCTTCTTGCATTGCTTTTAA
>DHIM01000101.1:3017-7731 GCA_002403785.1 Clostridium sp. UBA4746 | reverse complement strand
TTGCATTGCTTTTAATACATCATTTGTCTGATAAGCTATTGATTCAAGTGCTGCTCGTATAAAGTGTTCTTTCTTAGTTCCACGAGTTAAACCAACTATGGTACCTCTTGCATATGGATCCCAGTATGGTGCGCCAAGTCCAACGAATGCTGGTACCATATATACACCATCTGTACTATCGACAGCTGTAGCATATTCTTCTGAATCAGGTGAAGACTTAATCATCCTTAATTCATCTCTTAACCATTGAATAGCGGCGCCTGCAACAAATACACTTCCTTCAAGAGCGTAGTTTATTTTTCCATCAATACCATAAGCTATAGTTGTAAGTAAACCGTTGTGAGACTCAACTGCTTTTTCACCAGTGTTCATTAATAAGAAACAACCAGTACCATAAGTGTTTTTAGCAGTTCCAGCTTGATAACAAGTTTGTCCGAATAATGCGGCCTGCTGATCTCCTGCTGCGCCAGCTATTGCAATTGGAGAGCCAAATATAGAATTATCAGTATATCCATAGCAATAGCTTGATGGTTTCACCTCTGCAAGCATAGATTTAGGTATATCTAAAGTACTAAGTATTTCGTCGTCCCATTTTAATTCATGAATGTTATAGAGCATTGTTCTAGAAGCATTTGTATAATCTGTTACATGTACTTTCCCATTGGTTAATTTCCATATTAACCATGTATCAATGGTACCAAATAATAGATTCCCTTTTTCAGCCTCTTCGCGAGCTCCAGCAACATTATCAAGTATCCATTTTACTTTTGTTCCAGAAAAATAAGCATCAAGTATAAGTCCGGTTTTACCTCGTACAACTTTATCAAAACCTGTAGTTTTTAATTCATCACACATACCAGCTGTTCTTCTACACTGCCAAACAATTGCATTGTATACAGGAACTCCAGTGTTTTTATTCCAAACCACTGTAGTTTCTCTTTGATTAGTTATACCAATTGCCGAAATATCCTGTGCTGTTGCACCAATTTTGGCCATAGCCTCTTGCGTTACACCTAATTGAGTAGCCCATATTTCCATAGGATCATGTTCAACCCAACCTGGTTTAGGATATATCTGAGTGAATTCTTTTTGAGCTACACTTGCAATTAACCCATCTTTGTTAAATAAAATGCATCTTGAACTTGTTGTTCCTTGGTCTAGTGCAATAACATACTGAGCCATAATTTTATACACTCCTTATTAGTTTTATTAGTAACCGTTTACTTAAATTTTATAAAAACACGATATTATATTGAGTAATATCGTGAATTCTTCTAATGTAATTGTTTAAAATCAATATACTGATAAGCTATTATATTATACCACTTTAACATTCTTAGTAGCTATAATATTTACTCCTGTGTTAAGTACATTTTTTAGAACCACATCACCTATAGAAATAGGGGCATTTACTACAACATTTTTTAATGCTTTTACACAGTCATAAATCATATTTTTGGGGATATCTCGCTCAGTTTTTACAGGAAGCACTGAAGAATCTCCACCGGAAACTAAAACAGATGAAGTAACAACTCTTGTTGGATTGGTGCATTCCTTCTTGCCATAGTTTTCACCAATCTTACAACTATTTCCTGATACACTTATAACTTCTTTGCCCTTAAGTTCTACTACAAGAGCACAACCTATTGGACAACCTATGCACGTCAATTCCCTTGTACTCATAATTTATTACTCCTTTTCAACTTTAATAGTGATTTTCTTGCAGTCATTATATTTATCAAAAACTGCTTTAGTTAACTTAATACTTTCCATTTCACCTGGTGTAAGTATCTTCTTTTTTAAGTGCATTTCTCGAATATCATCAAAATAAACAGAAATATAAGCAGCTTTATGGACTTCGGAAGTTCTAAACCTAACATCTATTCCATTGCCTATGTTTTCGGGATTGATAGTGCTTGGTACTGTATATCTAACCCCATTAGTTGCGAAAACCTCAACAATCTTCCCAGCATGGTAAACTCCCTTTATGCAGTCTGCAGCATTTCTACCAGCAGTGTAGCTTTCAGTAGTTACATTATCTACTAAATCATGAACATGAAGCACATTACCACAGGTGAATATTCCAGGAATGCTTGTCTGCATACTTTCATCTACCAAAGGACCACCTGTAACTTTATTAAGTTTAACATTTGCTTTTCTAGAAAGTTCATTTTCAGGAAGAAGTCCAACAGATAAAAGTAATGTATCACAAGCAATATACTCCTCAGTACCCTTAATTGGTTTTCTGTGATCATCTACTTTAGAAATAGTAACACCCTCAAGTCTTTCATGACCATGTATATTTATTATAGTTGTGCTTAATTTTAAAGGAATATTAAAATCATCTAAGCACTGTACAATATTTCTCTTAAGTCCACTTGAATGAGGCATTAATTCTACACAAGCCTTTACCTTTGCACCCTCAAGAGTCATACGCCTTGCCATTATAAGTCCGATATCTCCGGAACCAAGTATTACGACTTCTGTACCGGGCATTAAACCCTCAACATTAACATATTTTTGAGCTGTTCCAGCAGTATATATACCTGCACATCTTGCTCCTGGTATGTTTAAAGCTCCTCTTGGTCTTTCTCGACAGCCCATTGCAAGTATAATTGCTTTAGCTTTAAGCTCTAAAATACCATCTTCTGAGTTTACTGCAGTAACTTGTTTATTATCGTTTACATCTAAAACCATGGTATTTAGCTTATAATCAATTTTAAGTGAAATAATCTTGTCAATAAAACGCTGTGAATATTCAGGACCAGTAAGTTCTTCCTTAAATGTGTGTAGACCAAAACCATTATGAATACATTGATTTAGAATACCACCTAATTGATTATCTCTTTCTATAATTAAAATATTGTCTATTCCTTGCTCCTTTGCAGAAACTGCAGCTGCAAGTCCTGCTGGACCTCCACCAATTATGATTAAATCATATTCTTGCATATATATTCCTCCAATTTATAAAGATTGTTTACTTTTACCAGTTAACAAGATAGAATTTCCACCTGATTTTGTAACCGCGCATCTTGGTATATTAAGTTCTTTTGATAGAATGTCTACAACTCTTGTTGAACAGAAACCTGATTGGCATCTACCCATTCCAGCTCTTGTCCTAAGCTTAACTCCATCAAGTGTTTTTGCCCCAAGTGGTCTTCTTATAGAATCTAAGATTTCACCTTCTGTTACAGTTTCGCATCTACAAACAACCGTTCCATATTCAGGTATTTCCTTAATTATTTCTTTTCGCTCTTCATTAGACATTTCTCTAAATTTTCTTATACCTTTTCTTATAGGGTTGAATTTTGTATTCCTCGATGGAACTAATTTCTCAGTTATCATATCTACTACCATTGTAGCAATACTTGGAGCACTGCTTAAACCTGGAGAAGCAATTGCTGCCACATTAATAAAGTTTTTAGCGTCACTAGCTTCCTCAATTATGAAATCATCTAATTTAGTTGTTGCTCTATTACCTGAGAAAGAAGTTATAACCATATTCATATGAAAGGGCATCTGAATGCTTAATTGGGCCTTTAAAACGATATCATCAATACCCTCGCGAGTTGTATAAAGATCAGTTTTATCTTCTAAATCAACAGCATTAGGTCCAATTAAAAGGTTACCATCAACAGTAGGGGTAACTAGAACTCCTTTTCCAAGTTTAGTTGGAAGTTGAAAAATAGTCTTTTTTACTAAGTCTCCTGCAGTTCTGTCAAATAAAACATATTCTCCTCGTCTTGGAACTATATCAATCTTGTTCTTGCTTACCATATTATTAATTTCTCCTGAATATAAACCTGCTGCATTTATTATTATTTTTGTCTCAATATCACCTTTACTAGTTTTTATAAGATAATTACTTGAATTATTTTCTATATTTTTAACTTCAGTTTCAAATTTAAATTCTACACCGTTGCTATGTGCGTTTTCAGCCATAGCAATAGTCATTTCGTATGGACAAACTATTCCACCTGTTGGAGAATATAATGCGCCAACGCATTTATCAGTTACATTAGGTTCCATTTCTCTAACTTTATTGCCATCAAGAATAACTAAATCAGGTACTCCATTTTCTTCGCCTTGCTCTAGTAAATGTTTAAGATATTCCATATTTTTCTTATCGAAGCACAGAACTAAGGATCCATTTCTTTTAAATGGAAAATCTAATTCCTTTGCAAGATTCGAAAACATCGCATTACCTTTTGCGTTTAATTTTCCCTTCAGAGTGCTTGGTATAGCATCAAAACCACCATGAACAATCGCGCTATTTGCCTTTGTTGTACCAGAAGCAACATCACTAGATTTTTCAAGTACACATGTTTTTATATTATATTTAGATAACTCTCTTGATATTGAGCAGCCAATAACACCAGCACCAATAATAGTTACATCAAACATTATTTTTACCTCCTAAACGCAAATAAAAAGAGAACCTTGAATAATAGGTATAAAATACCCATACATCAAGGCTCTCTTTTCTCCGCCCTTACTTATTTAATTACATACTAACATAACAATTCGATAAGTACAAGTGAAAATTTTTAAGCTTTCATAATTTTCTAATAACGGTGTAATAATATAGTTTTGCTTGAATGGAAAATAAGACTGTGATAAACTGGGTACAATAAAATAAGTTTGAGTATAAATGAAAGATAATAATTAATATAATTTTGCTTTAATTATTATGATTTTTATTATTATATATTAG
>DHIM01000101.1:1315-2782 GCA_002403785.1 Clostridium sp. UBA4746 | reverse complement strand
ATTATATATTACAGATTAAAATAAACTTTTGGAGGAAACATTATTGGATAATCTAGAACAACTATTAATGGAAAACCCAGTTATTGCAGCCATAAGGAATGAACAGGATTTAGAAAAAGTAATACTTAGTAAAGCTGTTATTGTGTTTGTCTTATATGGGAGTATAATAAATTTGAAGGAAATATGTGAGAAACTTAAAAATGTGGGAAAAGTCGTATTTGTTCATGTGGATTTAATAGAAGGATTAAAGGGAGATCATACAGGGTTACTTTTTATAAAGCAATGTATTGAACCTTATGGAATTATAACTACACGGACAACTAATATAAAAAACGGTAAAAAATTAGGTTTCTGCGTTATACAACGGATATTTGCAGTAGATTCACTTTCTTTAGAATCAGGGATAAAAAATATACAATCTGTACTTCCTGACGCTGTAGAGGTTATGCCTGGAGTTGCAAGTAAGATTATTAAAAGTATGGGCAGTGCAGTGAGAGTGCCAATTATAGCGGGTGGGCTAATTCAAAGCAAGAAGGATATAATGGAATCAATTAGTGCAGGTGCAATGGCTGTTTCAACATCAAAACAAGAATTATGGATTTTATCTGAGGAATAGTAAGGGAAAAGGATAATAAGTATAATTAAAATCGATAATAAAATGATTGTTTGTTTTTCAAGACTACGTTGGAGTAATATTCAATGTAGTCTTTAATACTTTTTTAATAACAATAGAAGACTTATTTATACTTCCAATAATAAAATAAGTAATTAATATATTTTGAAAGGATGGGTTGAATGAAAAAAGTAGTTACGATTAAAGATGTTACAATTGGGGAAGGCTTACCTAAAATTTGTGTGCCAATGGTGGGAGAAACTATCGCAGAACTTGTAGAAGAAGCTGAATTATTAAAAGAGCTTGATATAGATGTTGTGGAATGGCGTGTAGATTTTTTTAAAGACGTTGAAAATATAGATAAGATTAAGAGAGCATTACAAGCAATTAGAAAAATACTAGTTGATAAGCCTATTATTTTTACATTTCGTAGTGCTAAAGAGGGCGGACAAAAAGAAATTACTTCTGCATTTTATATTGAATTAAATAAATCAATTGCTGAGTCAAAACTTGTTGAAGTCATAGATGTTGAGTTATTTAATGATGAAAATGATGTGAAAGAATTAGTTGAATTAGCGCATGCAAATGGCGTAGCAGTTATTATATCTAATCATGATTTTCACAAGACACCAGAAAAAGAGGAGATTATATCACGATTATGTAAGGCTCAGAAATTAGGTGGAGATATTCCTAAAATTGCAGTAATGCCTACTTGTGCAGAGGATGTGATTACACTCTTAGATGCAACTCGCATTATGCATGAAGAATATGCTGATGGTCCTATTATTACGATGTCCATGGCAGGAAAAGGTGTTATCAGTAGATTGTCAGGTGAATTATTTGGTTCTGCATTA
>DHIM01000101.1:824-1121 GCA_002403785.1 Clostridium sp. UBA4746 | reverse complement strand
GGACAAATTTCTGTAGTAGAATTACGTAAAACTATTCAACTACTTCATAATAATATATAAAAAAAATTAGATCACAATAGGATTTAATAGGTACACTATTGAGGTGAAAAGGTAAAAAGAACCCTATAGGGCATTTTTATGTTGATTTCGGAGGAGTAAACTCTTGACAAATGCACCAATATGTTATAAACTTTAAACATTAAAGAATTTACAGGTACTAATCTAAACTTTTGTGAGGTATTATTATGAAAAACATCATTATGAAGGAAATCAATAAAAAAGTATATTTTTATTTTA
>DHIM01000101.1:0-635 GCA_002403785.1 Clostridium sp. UBA4746 | reverse complement strand
GGGCTATCGTTATTTTAGCGTTAGTTACTTTTTGTGCAAAAAAATATATATGGTTTCTTTAAATAATGAGTTTAGTAATAAAACTATGATACCAGCTAATGCTGATTTATAGAAAGTAAACTAAGTCTGTACGAAAGGAGGACTCATTATACGGGTTCTCCTTATAAAAAAAGGAAGACCCATTATAAGGGGTCTTCCTTTTTTTATAATCATTTATAAGAAAGTATAAGTTAAATGCTTCATTAAAACTGTGTTCAAAAATAATATATTAGGAGGGATTTTAAATGGTAATTGTAATGAAATCAGATGCGAAACAAGATCAAATTCTTGCTATTAAGAAAAAATTAGAGGGATTAGGTTGCATTGTTCATGTCTCTCAGGGAGAAAGCCATTGTGTTTTAGGGCTTGTTGGTGATACAAGTACAATAAACGAAAATCAAATTGAGGCAGAGGTATGTGTTGATAAGGTTGTGAGAATTCAAGCTCCTTACAAAAGAGGTAATAGACTTTTCCATCCTGATGATTCAATAATAGAGGTAGATGGGCGAACAATTGGTGGAAAAGAACTAGCAATAATTGCTGGGCCATGCGCTGTGGAAAGTGAAGAGCAGCTGATAACTATTGCAAAAGATGTA
>DHIM01000095.1:3154-3364 GCA_002403785.1 Clostridium sp. UBA4746 | reverse complement strand
CGAATTTATATTTTATAATAAAAGACTTGTTGTAAAATGAAGTTGAATCAATAAAAAATCCATAGTGGATTAATTCTGTGTTATGCTTTAATCGTCTAAACTAAAACTTTGTACAACTATATTGATCTTGATCTACTTAGCATTAAAAATATTGATCTACCAATAAAACTAGCAAAACAAATTGTACTTACAATTTGTTCACGACCAACG
>DHIM01000095.1:0-2963 GCA_002403785.1 Clostridium sp. UBA4746 | reverse complement strand
TACAATTTGTTCACGACCAACGGGGGTTCTAATGAGCGAAGCGAATTTGCTAATCAGAAATTATACGAAGGAAGATGTATGCATGAGAAAAATAATTGTTCTATCTTTTATAACATTTGATGGTGTTATGCAGGCCTCTGGATGACCTGAAGAAGATTCAAAAGATTCATTTCTTTATGGAGGTTGGTCTGTTGCCTAGTGGGATGTTGTTTGGCAAGTACTCTATTGTTCGTATTAATATATCAACAGTTATAGAACAGAACATAATAAAAAAGACAAATATTAAAGGAGTATAACATATGGTTAGATCAATTATGAAAGACATATTCTTTCTTAATCAAAAATCAGAACTTGCTACAAAAGCAGATGCTCAGGTGATACAGGATTTGCTTGATACGCTTAAAGCAAATAAAGAAGGCTGTGTAGGAATGGCAGCTAATATGATTGGTGTCAAAAAAAGAATTATTGTGATCAGTATGGGCGATATGAACGTTCCGATGATTAATCCTATGATAGTGAATAAATCGGGTCAATATGAAACAGAAGAAGGATGTCTTTCACTTATAGGTGTTAGAAAAACTAATAGATTCAAAGAGATAGAAGTAGAGTATTTTGATTCGGGATTTAAGAAGCAAAGGGGAAAATACTCAGGATGGATTGCTCAAATTATTCAACATGAAGTAGACCATTGTGATGGGATAGTCATATAGAAAAAAGGTAAGATAGCTGTTCAAGCTGGAATTACAGCAATTTAAGAAAGATGAAGGCGACTGACTATTAAAAAAGTAGCTTACTATCATTATTATCTATCAATCAAAAATTCAAATAAATCAACTTATTCATGTCCCCCGGGGGTTTTATGAGCGAAGCAAATTTGCTCATTGCATTCTCAACAAAAAACAACGAAAACCCCTTAATTCAAGGGTTTTCCATTGTATCCATATTGTCAGAAATCATCTATTTACTTATATGCTGAGTTTTATAAAGTTCAGCATAGATACCGTTTTTTTTCATTAAACATTCGTGATTTCCATCTTCAATAATATTTCCACTATCAAATACAAGAATTCTATCTGCATTTCTAACAGTAGATAATCTATGAGCAATAACAAAAGTTGTTCTGCCTATAATTAGACTATCAAAAGTTTCTTGTATTTTAGCTTCAGTAACACTATCAAGGGCAGAAGTTGCTTCATCTAAAATTAGGAATGGTGGATTTTTTAGAAATATACGGGCTATGGAAATACGTTGTTTCTGTCCACCAGAAAGCATTGCACCACGTTCTCCAACAAAAGTATTAAATCCATCAGACATAGCAATAATATCATCATAAATCTCAGCCTGTTTTGCTGCTATTGCAACTTCCTTAGGAGTAGCATCAGGTCTACCGTATCTAATATTTTCGAGAATACTATCAGCAAAAAGGAATATTTCTTGTTCTACAACTCCAATATTTTTATGCAAAGATTCTTGTGTGACACTACGTATATCTACATGGTCAAGCAAAATTTTTCCTTCATCAACATCATAGAATCGAGGAATCAATTTACATAGTGTTGATTTGCCTCCACCTGATTGACCTACGACTGCAATTGTTTCGCCAGGATCGACGTGAAGAGAAATATTGTGCAATACTCGAATACCTTTTTTATAAGAAAAGCTAATATTTTCAATATCTAATTCGCCTTTTACTCTGCCTAGTTCTATAGCATTAGGACCATCTTTCATTTCAGTTTCAGTACGCATCATATCTACAAAACGTACAAGTCCAGCTCCACCTGTTGCAAATAGTTCAGCAAAGTTTGAAAGTTTTCTAATTGGAGTTATAAAAGTAGCAATATATAAAGTAAAAGTGATTAAATCAATTTGATTCATCTGTCCTTTCATAATTAATACACCACCTACTAAGATAACTGTTGCTGGCAAAATACAAAGGAAAAATTCCATTGTAGCATTGAAATATCCCATAGTCTTATAAAAATTGGTTTTAGATGTTTTGAAAGCATCATTTGATTCACTAAACTTATCAAATTCTGAATTCTCATTTGCAAATGCTTTTGCTGTTTTCATGCCTGAAAGCCCTGATTCAATATTTATATTTATAGAAGCAGTTTTTTCTTTCACTTGCAGAGAAGCTTTTGACATTTCAGAACGTCTATACCATACAACTAATAAAAATATAGGCAAGATTAAAGCAATAACCAAAGTTAATTTCCACTGAATAGTAAATAAGATACCTAGTGATCCTATTATTGTCAATGTGGATATAAAAACATCTTCAGGACCATGATGAGCAAGCTCAGTTATATCAAATAAATCTGCTGTCAATCTACTCATTAGTTGACCTGTACGGTTTTTATCAAAGTATCCATAAGACAATTCCTGCATATGTTGAAATAAATCGCTTCTTATATCTGCTTCTACTAATACACCAAAAGAGTGACCATAGTACGTTATTATATAGTAGAAAAAAGCTCTTAATGTATAAGCAATTAGCATAATCACCATAATAGTTATAAAAGTTTTATAAGCATTAATAGGTATTAGTTCATTTAGAGAATAACGAGTTATTGCTGGAAATGACAAGTCAATAACTGCAATTAAGAATGCACATGACATATCTAATATAAATAAATTCTTGTGTGGTTTAAAATATGAGAAGAATATTGAAACTAGAGATCTTTTTTGAAATTCTTTTGTATCCATTTTTAGTATTTTCCCTTCTTTTATGCGTTTTGGTTTTTCTTTCAGTATAACATATTTATGTTCTGGTCAATCTAAGTTATCATGTTTAAAATTTACAAACATATCATCGTTATAAGGATACTTGTTAACTTTAACCTGAAAATAGGGAGGGCTGGTTCTATAAAATAATATTCAACATGACTATAATCTTTTATAGATGTTTTACATTTATTGTTATGCTGACACGACCCCGTTACCATGGCCATCAACCTTAGAAT
>DHIM01000128.1:5655-9208 GCA_002403785.1 Clostridium sp. UBA4746 | reverse complement strand
TTTTGCAGCTGTCCAAGTGTCAGAACCAGTATTTTTAACTACAATTTTAACATTATAATTTTTACCTCGTAACATTGTGGTAGGAATAGTATTGCTAACAATTAGAGATGCTCTAGGAGGACTCGCTACAACAACCTTTCTAACTAGCTTTTGTCCAAACCAAGCTATACCTTCTTTATACATCTGCCAGTCAGTAGTATATGTTCCTTGAGTTAAAGGTGCTTTCATTGTATAAGTATAAGTTTTAGTTTGTCCTGGTTGAACATTGTCGCTTGGAGACAAAACTAGTTTATATTTGGTGAATGGATCACTATAACCTACAGGAGCAAGTTTATAATTTTTTGCAGCTGTCCAAGTGTCAGTTCCAGTATTTTTAACTACAATTCTAACAGGATAGCTTTGACCAGGTAACATTATAGCGGGAAAATTATAACTAACAATTTCTGAATTCATAGGAGGTGTGCTAGTAATAGTAAAACTAGAATTTGGATATGTAACACCAGTAATTTTAGTATCGGTAGTACTATTTGCTAACTTGACACACATATTAGTACCGGTTGTTGTGAGTTGTGATGAATCTTCAGTAGTCTTTAAGTTAACTGTTCCAGTTTTAAGAGCAATAGCTTTGATAACAAATAATTGGCCACTTACGTTAGAACCAGTTACACTACCTTGAAGTGAAAGTCCCATACTTACAGTCCCAGTAGTATCTGGCAAGGGCGACTTTATTACAGTACTGTAAGTTTTGCCTGAACTTGCAAGTGCCACACCTTGAGTAATGTCTGATATTTTTAATATGCTAGTATCGTATTTAAAATCTACAGATGCCCCATAAAGGTCAATTATGCTCTGAGCATTTACATAAATATTAAAAGTCTGTCCTACCTGTATGTAAGTATTATCTACAGAATAGGAAACAGTGCTTAAAGTCGTAGCATTTGTTTTTATACTACTTGAGATAAACATACATGTTAATAATGAAAATGTTAATAGAAAATAAGTAATTCTCTTAAGTTTCAAAAAAATCCCTCCCTAAATTAGTTTTTACTATAGAATTATCGTTGATTATTAATAATAATGAAGTAAATTATATAAATTTAATATAATTCGTACTAAATAATGGAGAAATATGAATTTTGTATTCAGAAATTATATTATTGGACGATTAACTAGAGTATGTATAATAGATTTTACAATTTAAATTTTATTTAGAGGGGTGTTCTAATGGGTAAGGTAAAAAAGATGAATAATAAGATTAAATTCGCGTTTAGAGTGGTTTCTATAACTCTTTGTGCAGGTTTAATATACTACAATTTTTTAAGCTCACAAAAGCAGGTTTTTGCAGATACATTTGCAGGTACAATTGATACAAAAATTGATTTAAACAATGATGGTAATCTGGAGATAGTGAAATTTAATAACGGTATGCTTAATATTTCATCAATAAATGGACAGGTTATATTTAAGGAAGATGAAGATAAGAGTATTTACCGTAATGTATCTTTTATAGTGGACAAAACAAATAAAGATACATTAGTATTAATTCAAAATAAGACAAAGGATACATCTGGTTTATTAGCATATTCCATATATAAAATGGAAGGTAATAAAATGATTGAAGTTGTACATAAGGAGGATCTTTATAAAGGGGTTATAAAGGAACAAGATAGTTCAAGTTTTATAGAGGAAGTGCCTGTATATGCTGATGGTAATTCAAATGCAGTTCCATCTTATACAGCTAATAATTATTATAACTTTGATAATAATAAGCTTTCTCTTACAAAAACAGAAAAGCTTAGTTATAATCCGAGTAAAATTTCTTTAAAAGCTGCCACGTATTATAAAAATCCAACTTATGCTGAAATAAATAGAATTCTAGAAAATGTTGCTTATGAAAAGGGAATACCTGCAGAAATATTTAAAGCAATTGCTTGGCAGGAAAGTAAGGGAGCAGATCAAGATAATGGTGGCGTTACAAATTGGAGACAGTTTTCTAATGGAAAGGTACTTATGGGATATGACAACGTAGGAATAGGTATAATGCAAGTTTCAAGCTATGTCCATACTGATGCTGCCTATGTTGATAGACTTAAATATGATGTAGAGTTTAATATACGTGAGGGTGCTGAAATCCTTCTTGGAAAATGGTCACTTCAGAATTCAACTGCATCATATAAGATACCAAAAGTTGGCGATTCATCGCCAAATTATCTAGTGCATTGGTATTATGCAATGTGGGCATATAACGGTTATAGTCTTATAAATAATCCAGCAACTAATCATGCTTATGCTTATCAAACATTAGTTATTGGACATGTTAATAATGTTTTTAAAAAGCCAATGATAGATTTATATTCATACAACCCTAGTTTATTTGCAGCAGGAGTTTACCCAAGAACTGATGTGGCGGAAGTAATTGGCAAACATGCTGGAGATTTTAAAATTAAGGAGCAAAATCATAAATATATAACAACATCAACTTTAACTATAAGAGATATTAATTCAAATGCAACTGGTAAAAGTTTTCTTAAAAATGAGGTCGTGACAATAAAGTCTGCACCTGTAATAAAGGACGCTTATGTAAGATACCTTGTTGAAGGTAACGGGAAAAGTGGTTATGTTATAGGAAATTGGTTAGAACCAATTGGTGACACAAATGGGGACAACGTAGTAGATATTTATGATATAGTAAAACAATCTAAAAGTATTAATGGGCAGGGAACATCTGTTACTGATACTAACAGGACATCTATTGAAAAATCAGATGTAAATATGGATGGTGTCGTGAATATAAATGATATCGTACTTTCAGCTTTAAATTACAATTTTTCTATATACAAAACTAACATAGCAAATTAGGAGTTAATAATTTGGGGGAACTACTGAAATATATTTTGGTAGTTTTTTCGTCGTGAAGTTGTAATTTTACACGGCCTGCTTTTGTTGTTAGCGTTGCATATATTGATCCAGGTAACTTTGAAACTAATATAAGTGGCGGGTCAAAATTCAACTCTACACTCGTCTGGGTTATTTTATGGAGTAACTTATTGGCTATATTTTTACAGTGGCGCTTTTGGAATAGCATTGCTTGCATCAGGAATATCCTCCTCTGCTGTTGGAACATTGGCGGGACAAACAATTATGAAGGGCTTTGTTAATTTGAGCATACCTGTAAATGTTAGAAGACTTATAACCATGATGCCAGCATTGGTTATAATTGCACTTGGAATTAATCCAATGTATGCTCTTGTTTTGAGTCAGGTTGCACTTAGTTTTATTCTACCTTTCCCAATAATTCAAATGTTAACTATAGCTAAACGTAAAGACTTAATGGGTATTTTAGTTAATAAGCGTTTTGTGCAGTTCTTAGGTGTTCTAATAGCTACAACTGTAGTAATACTAAATGCAGTACTCCTGTATCTAACATTTACAGGTAAGGTTTGAACAATAAATGTATTGATTTACATTTAAAAATACAACATTTTAGTATACTCAACATGTGAACCGTTCCACTTAATCGGAAGTTCGCATATTGAATACACTGAATTGTATT
>DHIM01000128.1:5216-5441 GCA_002403785.1 Clostridium sp. UBA4746 | reverse complement strand
GTACCTTAGGTTTTTCTTTTCATTCAAGATAAAACTTATTATTAGTAAAAGCACCCTTACAAATAAAATAAGTCTATAAACCTTTTAAGATAATTTAAAGGTTTGTAGACTTATTAATGCTTTGCTATGTTTCTTGAATGTAATTCAATTGCTATGTGGTACATTCTATATCATCACTTATACTAAAATCAAGTTAAATATTATAATTATGGGTAACAAAAGTAT
>DHIM01000128.1:0-4931 GCA_002403785.1 Clostridium sp. UBA4746 | reverse complement strand
ATCACCAGTATGTATAACAGCTCCTGAATCTAGTTGCAACAATTAAATCTTATTAGGTGGCATTTTTACTATATCACAGTTTGAGTTTACACCACCTTAAACACCTTTATAAAATCCGTTTCAATATCATCAATATTTTCATATGTTAGCTCAAGGCCTAACAACTTCTTTAAAAATAATCTCTGTGTGCTTGTTAAGGCTAATTCTTTATGCCATGGCAATTTTTTGTGGTTTTTTTTTGTTTCAAATGAAGAGTAAAGTAAATATAGTAATAAATCACCTAAATAGGAAAAGTCCAAATCATAAGGATACTTATCATTATCTGCAAATCTTGCCAAACCAAAGTCAAGAAGATATACTTCTTCTTTATCTATCAAAATATTAGGTATTCTAATATCCCTATGAACAACACCATTTCCATGAATATATTTTATAATTTTAATCAGCTGAGTCCCTATGTCAAAAAATTCTTCGGTAGTAAATTTGTGTTTATATTTAAAAAGAAGCTCTTTTACTGTGTATCCATGCTTAAATTCTAAAACAAACCCATAAACACCTTTTTGATTTATAACTCCTAAGAACTTTGGAATTCTGTTATCCACAAGTTTTGATAGTATAATCGCCTCATTTACACTCCCTTCTGAATTCTTTTTAAAAATACTCCGTTTAAATTTCTTTATAACAACTTTTTCTCCTATATCCGACCTTGCAAGAAGACACAATCCATATCGGCCTTCCCCAATAGGTTTTTCAATAATATATTTGCCAAACCGTTTGCCAGAATATTTTAGTGTTCTGTATAACCACATAAGTCTAAGCGTTTATTCCTTTGCCACATTTGAGACAAAATTTTGCATTTTGGGGTAATTTCTCACCACAATTCTTACAAAATAAAACATCACTAACCTTTTCGCCACATTGCAAACAAAATTTTGAGCCAGCTGGAACGTTAGAGTTACACTTACTGCAAGTCATATAATTTTGATTTGCTAAAGGTTGATTATTCATAGGAGTATTGTTATTGTTATTATTATTATTATTTCCATATTTATTATGGTTACGGTTAGATCCACTTCCTGAACCACTTCCCGAACCAAATCCGTCAAATAACTTTCCGAAAATACCTTTCTTTTGGTAGTGGTTACTTCCATTATTCCCTTGTCTATAATTGTTGCCCTTTGATGATCTTGATGATGAACTCATATTTTTATACCTCTTTCTTCTTATATTTTTAATAAATACGTCCAATAAAAATTACTATTAACAATTCATTATAGATACTATACATTGCCATACCCAAATAAAACACACAAACTGTTCCAATCATAAATATATTAGTATAACTCTATGGCGTTAAAATCTTCAGAGTTGTTCTAAAAATGGGTATAAAAAAACCGTAGAACATTAAACTGCCCCACAGGTGTATAATTCATCCTGTTGCCATTTAGGCCCAGCCCACGAACTTTTTTACAAGTTCATCGCCTGATCAGTTTGTACTGTAGATTTGTATGCAGTTCAAAGAGATTCCTTTTAAGTTATCATATAAATCACCGCATGTCAACATATTAAAAGAAGATGACCCCGTATGTATTCCCTTATTTTAAAGGAATACATACTACCCATTATGTAGAATCAATGTTATTCAAATGTAGCCGAAATAAAATAAACATTAATAGGTTTCTAGAAAAAATTGAAGTGCAGCAGTCGATATGAAATTTTTGAATAATAACAAAGAAATTACTTTTATTTTTTTGGATTTTGAACGTTCTAAAAGATGAATATATGAAGCTTTATTAGATAAAATTGAACCTATTTTTAGAACCTTTTCTATTTATAATTCTTATAATATTAAAATATTAACCATGGGCGAAAATAGAAAAGAGCAACTCATAAAATATAAAAACAATATTAGTCATAAAGGTATATTATTTTTAAAAGATATACATATAATTAATCTAAATATAGATAGATTTTTTCAATCTGTAGTACAAAAAGAAAGTTTCTTAAAAGACATAGATAAATTAGAAATAGCAACCTTACAAGAAAAATTACGTAATAACGTGGGGGGAGGGAGATTCGCAATTGTAAATATGACTAATGAGTTCCTATATTTTGAGGGGAGGAATAAAAGTGGAATTTTATATTAGACCAATAAATGTTGGTGACGGTAAAGGTATCAATGAATTAAGACGTATGCCGGGTGTATTTGAAAATATTTTAGGTATTCCGTCAGAGAGGATAAAACGCAATGAAGATTTCATTGTTAATATGGATGTCAATCAACATGTGTTTGTTGCTGTTTCAAAGATTCAAAGTGGTGAAGAAATAATTATAGGCACTGCTGGCTTAACTGTAAATGCTAACCATCGCATCCGACATAGCGGTAGCATCGGCATAATGATTCACAAAGTCTATCAAAATAAAGGTGTTGGTACTACCCTAATGAATGCACTTATTGATGTGGCTGACAACTGGTTAATGCTTGTTAGAATTGAATTGACTGTTCTTGAGGATAATGAACGAGCTATAAATTTGTATGAGAAGTTTGGATTTGAAAAGGAAGGAATTAAGCGTCTTGCAGTAATAAGAAAGGGGAAATATGAAAACGAATATTTGATGGCGAGAATAAACTCTGCCCACATATAATGAGCAAAGTGTTAATTCAGAATATTTAATTAATATATAATATTTTATATCTATAAATTGGGAGGGTCAGTATGGTTGTAAAAATATGTGAAATTATTAATGATGAGTATTGCTGCGATATTGATATAACTATTGAGGAATGGAAACAATTATTAACTAATCCTACAGTTTTCGATGATAAAAGCAAAGAAGCTATAAAAAAGTGGTATATAGAACCTATATATTCTGCTACTTGTGGTTATATAGGTAAAAAATATAATGAGCACAGTATGAGTGCTAATGGAATTATAAATGGTTTAGCGGGAAGAGTCCAAAAGGAACTTGGACGGTTCGTTGTTAAGGGAGTAGGAGGTATAGCTGCAGGCACAAGATTTATTGTGGTAATGAAAAGCAAATTGATTGATGCAAAACCAAAGACTTGGGAGTGGACGATTAGAGAGGAACTTGTAAAAGCTATTGAAGAATTAAATATATTTTCAGATAATAGTTATTCAGATGATGCCCTTGTTTCAGATATCGGCGATAGTGACATTTCTTCTGACACCCAATATTTTGAATATAGTGGTCAATCTAAAAATAAGAAAGCCCCTGTTTATATCCAAAATAAATATTTGTATCCTCGAAGTCACAAGGTATCAATAAATGCTTTACGACACGCAAATTATAAATGTGAATTTGATAATACTCATTTAACATTTACTAGGAGAAATTCGGACTTAAACTATACTGAACCTCATCATTTAGTACCAATTGCTTATCACAATAATTTTCAAGTATCTCTTGATGTTGAAGAAAATATTGTTTCTTTATGCTGTAATTGTCATAAGCAAATACATTTAGGACAAGGATTTGAAGTAATGTTAGAAAAACTACATAATGAGCGAAAAGATTTATTAAAGTTGGTTGGCATAGATATCTCATTAGATGAGTTGATTAAACTATATAAAAATGATAAATGCAAAAATTGAATAACAGAATTATAGAATTTAAGGCATCAGCAACTAACTAATTCAAAAATAGTTTTATTGAAATTACAACTTCTAATTATTCTTATTAATGCGAATTTAAAAATGAATATTAAATTCATCACTAAGAAGTAGTTAAGGGTTATAAACTGGTACCTATATACTAGACACTTAGAAAAAAGTGTTTGAGCTATAGGTGCTTTTTTTGTATAATTAATATTAGAATAGGAGGTTGCTGAATGAGTAAAATTTTATTTACTAAAGAAGACATTATAAATCTAGGAAAAAATAAAAATGTGCTAAGAGTTAGTGAACTTGCAATTACATATAAGCATGAGTTTAAAATATTATTTATTGATGAATATATAGCAGGAAAAGGACCAAGACAGATCTTTGAGGAAAACGGATTTGACATAGATATGTTAGGATTTAGAAGAATTAATCAATCATCACAGCGATGGCGAGCAGCATATAAAAGAGATGGAATTATAGGGTTAGATGATACTAGGAAAACCTCAAGCGGCAGACCACGCTCTACCGAACTTATTAAAGAAGAGATAATAGAAAGACAGGATGCTAAAATAAAACTACTTGAGGGACAGGTGGAACTATTAAAAAAATTAGACGCGAAAGAAAGGCTGGTGGTACAAAAAAATAATAAATTATGTCTATGGATGCCTTTAAAATTATTAAAGAGGTTATTGAAAAATATAGCTTTAAAAATGCAATCAGATACTTATGTGAATTATCAGGAGTGTCTAGATCTGGATACTATAATTATCTTGCTTCAAAGGATAGACGAATGAAACGCGAAAAGCGTGATGTAAAACATAAAAATTTAATATTGAAGGCGTTTAACAGAAGAGGCTATAAGAAAGGCTCTAGATCTATTAAGATGACTTTGGATAATGAATTTAATATTGTGTATAGTTTAAGCCGGATCCGTAGGATTATGAATAAATACGAAATAATATGTCCTCACAGAAAGGCAAATCCATATAGAAAAATTGCTAAAGCAACAAAAGAACACACAGTAGTAAAAAATATTTTGAATTGTGAATTTAAGCAGGCTACGCCAGGGAAAGTTCTGCTTACTGATATAACATATCTACCATACAGTAATAGTAATATGGCTTACTTATCGACTATTAAGGATTCTTCAACTAATGAGATATTAGCATATCAAACCTCAGATAGAATAACACTTGATATAGCATTAAATACTATAAAGAAGTTGGTTAAAAATAGGCGTGTAATATTAACAAAAGATGCCTTTATTCATTCAGATCAAGGTAGCCATGTGCGACAAGAAGTCGCGTA
>DHIM01000129.1 GCA_002403785.1 Clostridium sp. UBA4746 | reverse complement strand
GCCTGTTAGGTTGATGGCCATGGCTAGGGGGTCTGGACAGCAACCTAAAAAAAGGGAACAAAGCGGCAACTTGACGAAAATGAGACATTTGATGCAATTTAGAGTAGAAGAATTTGGGCTGGAAAGATCCGAGGCGCTGAATAGAATAAAAACAAGAAATGTGACGAAAGCCAGCGAGGGAACTGCTGAAATATATATTTTAGTAGTTTTTTCGTCGTTATAATATAATCCAATGACAGTTATAGAAGATCCATCATAGTGTTTAAGTAAATAGTATAAGTAATTTCTGAACAGGGGAATACCTTAAAAATGTGAAAACAAGAGATAATACGAGCTTGGAGTGCCTAGTCTATTGGGTAAGGGTCATACTTCATATAAAATAAGTTGTATTTAGGTAAATTATAGGTATAATTTTACATAGGAAAGCCGATCACGTAAGCGAAGCAAACTTCGCTTTGAGTATATGACAATGTGGTCGCCAAAATATAGAAAACAGTTGATAGGAGTGATACCATGAGAAACATAATAGAAGTTAAGGATTTTGTAAAGAAATATGATAAATTTACAGCAGTCGACAATGTTTCATTTGAGGTAGAAGAAGGAAGTATTTTTGCATTTTTAGGGCCAAATGGAGCAGGTAAAAGCACAACTATCAATACACTATGTACCATATTTGATAAGACATCAGGAACACTGACTATTGACGGGAAAGACGTTTCAAATGAAAAGGATGCTGTTAGAAGTGTTATTGGGGTTGTTTTTCAGGAACCGACATTGGATAATAAAATGACCGTTCTGGAAAATTTAATTATGCATTGTCATTTTTATAGTATTCCTAAAAGTGAAGCCGACGAGCGTATACAATTTGTTTTAAATTTAGTGGATTTGCTGGATTGGAAAAAAGCAATGGTAAGCAGTCTGTCCGGTGGGATGAAACGGCGTGTGGAAATAGCCAGAGCACTGCTGCATTACCCAAAAGTATTGTTCTTAGATGAGCCAACCACAGGTCTTGACCCTCAAACAAGGGCTCACATGTGGGAATATATTGTAAAGCTGCAAAAGGAGAAGAATATTACCATTTTTCTAACAACGCATTACATGGAAGAGGCCGAGATTTGCAGTAAAGTTGCAATTATGGATGGTGGTAAAATCGTTGCGATAGACACTCCTTATCATTTGAAACAGCAATATACAAAGGATAAAGCAAATATTACAACCATAGACGAGCAAGGTCTGGAGGTACTGCTAGACAGGTTAGGGTTTATTTATAAGAAAAAAATCAATTATTATTCGATTGAAGTTAATAGTATACCAAAACTTATGGAGATATTAAGTCAGCAGAAAGAGCAGATAACAGATTTGGAAATTAAAAAGGGAACATTGAATGATGTATTCTTAGAAATTACGGGAAAAGATATAAGAAAGTGAGGAATTTATGGATATTATAGTAGCTTTATGGTTTAGAAACATTAAAATTTTTGCTAGGAATCGTGTTCAGCTTATTTTCACGATTATCATGCCATTCTTCTTTTTATTTGTGTTCAGTTCGGTATTTAAAAATCAAAATATTGAAAATCCAGTAAACTATATGCTAGCCGGTATTGTGATAACCACCGTTTTTCAAACCGCACTTACCGTTGCCACTAGTACAATTGAAGATATTGTTTCGGGATTTATGAAGGAAGTTCTTGTAAGCCCAGTTAAACGAATCCAGATTGCTGCAGGTCAGCTATTATCAGCAGCAACAATAGCAACTATGCAGGGTATTATTATTTTATTCATTGGTTATTTTATAGGGCTTAAGTTTACATCCTTTGTAACACCATTTGCGGTAATCGCTGTGATGATTGTGGTTGGACTTGTATTTTCCGGGCTTGGATTGTTTATAGCGACTCTGGTTAAGAATTCACAAACATTTCAAGTTGTAATAACAGCGATTACAATGCCGCTCACATTTCTTTGTGGTGCATATATTCCGCTTTCAATGTTACCAAAAGTATTGCAATATATTGCTTATCTCAATCCTATGACATATACAACAGCGTTTTTTAGAACCATCATACTTGAAAAGACTTCTTTAACAACGGATCAATTGGTGGCGGAACAGCTTGCTTTTAAAATAGGTAGTTTTGTAATTACGCCAGTTATCAGCATGGTGATTGTAATCATTTTCGGACTCATATTTTTACTATTATCAACTTATGTTTTCTCAAGGGTGGATTTTTCGAGAATTAATCGCTCGAAAAGTAAAGAGGCTGATATATTTAGTTAGTAATAATATGAGCACTGAGTATATTAACCTTAGAAGCATTTACTCATTTAGAAAATTGGAATAGATAGAAATAAACCTATTCAGTATGAGTGGATTATATTGGTTAAAGCAATATTAAAAATATGCAAAATTTAAAGGCTCTTAGGCGTTAACGCTTGAGGGCTTTTTATACTTATTTTACATTTTTGAGGTTGAAAAATCTCTTTCAAAGATAGCTGTTAAATTAGCTTCGTTTTCTACCATTATTGGTTTTCTGCCACCACTATTAGTACTAAACCCTTGTCCAATTTCAATTATATATTTTTCTTCTAATAATTTTCTAAATATATCGTATACTGTAACTTTATTTAAAGATAATTGTTTTGAAACTTGAATTCTTGAAATCGGCCCGTTGTTAAATACTTCTTGTAGAACAAATTGTTCATTACTGTTTCTCATAGTATCCCTACTAATAACCATTACTTTCTCTCCTTTTAAAGTTAAACCTACTATAGAATCATACTGTTCTTTGGAGCAAGTTGGGGTCCTGTCGTATGTAATGTTAGGCGAAATATTCCCATTAAGTGTACGTGGACTTGGCATAGGTATTAGTGGTGTTGTTAACTGGGCGTATAATTTACTAGTAGCATTAACTTTCCCTATGTTGTTTGATAAGTTCGGTACATTCCTATTTGTTATTTATGCTATAGTAGGAATTATTGCATTTATATTTGTCCAACATAAGGTTATTGAAACGTCTAGAAAATCTCTTGAAGAGATAGAATTAGATTTACGTGTGAAATTTGGCAACCTATAAAATCTAAGGACTAAAATTAACATAAGACATATTTTTGTGTCTTATGTTAATTTATTATAATAACAATTTTTGCAATATAGGTTCTTAATAATATATAGATCAGTATTGACATGATATACTAAAGTTTTAACACTAAGTACTAATAAATTAGGAGAGTGGTGTTAAAAATGGCAAAGAAAATATATGATCAAGTATTTAAAGAGTTATTTGAGTAGGCGTATTTAAAGATGCTCTTACTTCCTCTACAATTTTAAAGAAATTAAGAGGAAGTAACGGTAGTTCAAGAGTAATAATTTTATCTTCATCATAATTAAAAACCATAAAATATTTAATTACTCCATTTTCTGTATTACTAATTCCAGATATTCCATCAACAATTGCTCCTAAAGGACCAATCAAAAGGTCATCAATAATGGCTCTTCCACCAACACTATGTCCTCGTTTGCTGATTTCTACAGATGAAACAATTTCAACTCTTTTTATTTCATCAATTCTTAAATACATTGTTCGCAATGTTGCACCTTTCGGTATCTTATTAAAAACTTTATAAATTTTATTTTGAAACATGACCTTTTTTTCATTCTCGTCCCATATCATATAAACTTCGTGATGTTCTTGAAATGTTTCTTCCAACCCACTAATATGTATAACTAATGTTTCTATAGTACCATCAACATTTTTATTACCTAATAAACCCATTTTATAACCTCACTTTTCATATGTTATACATATTATACCACAAAAATTCTTATAATTGTATACGATTGCAATATATGGTATAATTATGTTATTAAATTAAAGGGGTGATTATTATAATTACATTATTTATTTTGGGTTCTATCATAATAGTAACACT
>DHIM01000358.1:28966-41828 GCA_002403785.1 Clostridium sp. UBA4746 | reverse complement strand
ACTCTTTATAATGCTTTATAAAAAGTTATACTCTTTATAATGCTTTATAAAAAGGTACATTCTTTATCTATCTATTTAAGACGATTTATTTTACTAATTTTTAATAAATCTTTTTCTTTAGAGTCATATTCTTGATTATAATATTACCCTTAAAAATTCCTAATACAAATAGAATACTCATTGTTACTCCTATAGTAATTAAACTTGTTAAATCTTTAGTGTATATTTTCTCACCAAAGTAAGACGAAATAAAAATACCTGGAATTCTACCTATAGTTGAATATATGAAGAAACTTTTAAAAGAAATATTAGACACTCCACAAATGTATGTTAATGCATCTTTAGGTATTCCTGGAATTAAATAAAACATGAATATAACAATCTTTTTACTTCCTGCTTCTAATATTTTTTTAAAGAATTTTACCTCCTTTTTTAAGATTAATTTATCTACAAAAGGTTTGCCATAATTGTTACAAATAAAATAAACCATTATACTTCCTAAGGTAATACCCACTAAAGATATTATTCCCCCTAGAAATGCACCAAAAATATATCCTCCAGCAACTTGTATAAATTCACCTGGGATAAAAAAAACAACTACCTGTAAAACCTGCATAAGAACGAAAACTAAAACACTAAAATTACCATAAGAAAGAACAACGTCTTTTAATATATTTGGATTTTTCAGTATATAAGAATACCTAAAATAATATTCATATCCAATGTATATGAAAAATAACAAAACTGCTAATAGTACTATATGTTGTTTATGTTTTGATACCTTCATCCCTATATAATCCAATATTCTTTTCATAGTTTTCCATCCTCTTCATTCTTCTATTATTCAATAGTCATTAATACTTATTTTGCTTGATTTTTATTAATTTATTCTATTTTAATATTATTTTCTCTTGCATAATAAAATAAATACTGTTGCGCAAATCCTGCTAAGATTTCAAATTTATCTCTAGCAAAAGCCCTTATTTTAGGCAATGACACATCTGGCGCTAAGTAAAAAAATTGCATTGCCCTTTTAACCCATACATCCACTGGAAACGCAGAATATTTTTGCATAGAAAATAACATAATACAATCTGAAACCTTTGGACCAATACCATTAAGCTTTTTTAATTCTTCATGGCAGATATCATCATCTTGAGCTTTAATAAATTCCAAATCCACATCACCACTATATATCCTATTCGCTGAATCTTTTACATATCTTGCTCTAAACCCTAACCCACAACTTTGAATTTCTTCTAAAGACGCTTTCTCTAAATTAGAAGCTGTTGGAAACGTATAATACATTTCGCCTTTATATTCTATTGCTTTACCCCACTTTTTACTTAGATTGTTTATAGCTCTTTTTATCATTGGGATTCTATTGTTTGAAGAAATTATAAATGATATGGTAAGTTCAAAAGGTTCTTGCTGCAATAATCTAATGCCATGCCCAAAATTAACAGCTTTTTTAAGAAGAGGATCCTTCTGAAATTCCTCTTTAATAACTGTATAATCTCTTTTAAGGTCGAAATAATCGCACCAAAGATCATTAAATTCTTTCTCATTTACATTATATATTTTTACGTCAGTGTCCTTCTTCTCTACCTCTATTACCCTGCCGTATACCACTCCTATGTAATTACCATTAGATTGTTTATTCCATCTAAAACATTGCCCGCATTCGAAAATATGATCTAATTCAAAGTTATCTACACCTTTTATAATGATACCTTCGTTAAATGATTCAATACTTTTGTAATCCATAATTTTTCCTCTCCATAAGTTCAATTATTAACTTGTAATTCACGCGATACAATTTCATCTAATACCTCGGCTGCAGTTTCAATCATCACCCTACACCCAATATCTTCTTTTTTATATTTAGCTTTAAGCTTCGCACAATCAATCGCAGCTAACTTTGCATCAAATTTTTGAAAGAGTTCCTGACTTAAATTTTTAACTCTACTACCTTCATGTGCTTTTTCTTTTGTAAATAATATACCTATAACTGCAAGCGATCCTGTTATTGCTCCACATACGCTTTCTATATTCATTCCACCACCAAAGGATGACATAGTTTTAAGGGCTTCACTTTTTAAATTCATATTATATTCATCATTAGCAGCATAAATCAGTACCTCAGCACAGTTAAGATCGTATTCCTTTGTATAATATTTATTGATTTCATCCATTAACATATATATCCCTCCTTGCATTTAATTTTATTATATCAAAATATCTAGATGCCTAACAAGTTTTTTATATATTTAGGATTCATCTTTAAATTTTATAGCACCTTATTAGTAATACTATAACTTCAAAAAAAACAAACGGAGACAGCTCAGAATTATTAACCACTAACTTGGTCAATAATTGTTTACCATCCCCGTTTCTCGCTCATAAATTATGAAACGTACCTAATTTTCTTATCTATTTTTAGTCAAAATAGATTTACGAATCATTTTTAAATTCAGGTAATAATTATTCGTATCTACATTACCATTTTCATATTAATTTCATTAATCATTTTTATAGCTACAAGATTTACTAAATCTACTGTTCTAGATGAATATCCCCATTCATTATCATACCATGCTAATACCTTTATAACATTTTTACCTACAACCATGGTTGAAAGTCCATCAACTATAGATGATCTATCATCACCCTTATAATCAATAGAAACTAATGGTTTTTCTGAGTAGCCTAATATACCCTTAAGCTCATGTTGCGCAGCAAACTTGAACGCATTATTTACATCCTCTACAGTTACTTCTCTTGCGATCTCACATACAAGCTCCGTTATAGACACTGCTGCTGTAGGTACCCTTAAAGCTGAACCGTTAATTTTGCCTTCAAGATTCGGAATTACCTTTGCAAGAGCTTTTGCAGCTCCAGTGCTTGTAGGAATTATTGATTCCCCTGCCGCTCTAGCCCGCCTTAAATCTTTATGGGTTTTATCTAATATTTTTTGATCATTAGTATAGGAGTGTATTGTTGTCATACTTCCTTTTACTATACCAAATTGTTCATCTAATACTTTAGTAAAAGGTGCAAGACAATTAGTAGTACAAGAAGCATTTGAAATAATATGATGTTTTTGATGATTATATTTTTCATCATTTACTCCCATAACAATTGTTATATCCTCATTCTCTGCTGGTGAGGTAATTACTACTTTTTTAGCTCCTGCTTTAATATGCTGCATAGCCTGTTCCCTTTTTTTATATAAACCTGTTGATTCAATAACAACATCCACGCCAAGTTCCTTCCAAGGCAAATCCTTAGGCTCTTTTTCATTAAATACTTTAATCTCTTTACCATTTATTATTAATGAGTTACCTTTTGTTTCTACTTCACCTCTAAATGTTCCATAACAAGAATCAAAGGTGAAAAGGTGTGCAAGGGTTTTTACATCTGCCCTTGCATTTATAGCTACTACTTCTGCGCCTTCATATAAATTATCTTGTGCAATTCTTAATACAACTCTTCCTATTCTACCAAACCCATTTATAGCTACTTTTATACACATACTAGATCCTCCAATATACATTTTTTTGTTATGTATTGTGTCATACTACTTACTGTATAATCTTAACTTTACATATAATTACAGCATTTACAGTTCCCTTCCAAATATTTAATCGTTTACATTCAATGCACTATACTATTTATACCAATGTAATATACTTTTGTCAAAGATGCATACGTTTACATTATTCTAAATTTGTAATTATATATCCAGTTTGCTACTTAATACTCGTTTTTCCTTTGCTTCTTCAAAAATACGAATGTTCGTATTAAAATACCTCCATGAACAAATGCTCACGGAGGTATTTTAACTAAATATTATTATTTTGATAACATTTCATTTATAGCTTTAGCAGCTTTCTTTCCTGCTTCCATAGCCAATATAACTGTAGCTGCTCCTGAAACTGCATCTCCACCAGCATATACTTTATCTATAGAAGTTAAACCAGTATCATCTTCTGCAATAATACATTTCTTTTTATTAATACTCAAACCTTCTGTTGTTAAAGGAATTAATGGATTAGGTGATGTTCCTAGAGACATTATAACTGTGTCTACATCAAGTGTAAACTCAGAACCCTTAATCGCTATAGGTCTACGTCTACCTGAAGCATCCGGCTCACCAAGTTCCATTTTTATACACTTCATACCGATAACATTTCCTTTTTCATCTCCAAGGATTTCTACTGGATTTACTAGTAAATCCATTATAACTCCTTCTTCAATTGCATGATGCACTTCTTCAGCTCTTGCTGGAAGTTCTTCTAGTGATCTTCTGTATACTATGTGACCTTCTGCTCCTAATCTAACTGCTGTACGCACAGAGTCCATAGCAACGTTTCCTCCACCTACAACCGCAACCTTAGTACCGACTCTTATAGGTGTTTGATATCCTTCTTTATATGCTTTCATTAAATTGTTTCTAGTTAGGAATTCATTAGCTGAGAATACACCATTCAAATTTTCACCTGGTATACCCATAAACATTGGAAGTCCTGCACCTGAGCCAATAAATACAGCTTTAAAACTTTCATCTTCCATTAATTGAGTTATTGTTACAGTTCTGCCTACAATTACATTTGTTTCTAATTTAACTCCTAAGCTCTTAACATTTTCAACTTCATGTTTAACAACTGTTTCCTTAGGTAATCTAAATTGTGGGATTCCGTATACTAAAACTCCACCAGCTTCATGAAGTGCTTCAAAAATAGTTACATCATATCCTTCTTTAGCTAAATCTCCTGCACAAGTAAGTCCTGATGGACCACTTCCGATTACTGCAACCTTAATGCCTTTCTTAGGTTTAGTTTCTGAGATATCAACACTATGCACTCTTGAATAGTCACCAACAAATCTTTCAAGTTTACCAATAGCTATAGCGTCTCCTTTTATCCCTAATATACATTTGCTTTCACATTGAGTCTCTTGTGGGCAAACTCTTCCACAGACAGCTGGTAATGCACTGTATTTTGCTACTACTTTAACTGCTTCTACAAACTCTTTATTTTTAACATTCTGAATAAATCCTGGAATATCTATTGCTACTGGACATTTAGTGACACACATTGGTTTTTTACAGTTTAAACATCTTGATGCTTCCTCAACTGCTTCTTCCTCGGTATATCCTAGACATACTTCTTCAAAATTGGTTGCTCTTACTTTTGGGTCTTGTTCTGCTATTGGGACTCTCTGTTTCATACTCATTATTTTGTACCCCCTTCTAAACCGCAGCCAGGTTTAATGCCTTCAGTTTTAGCGCTTTCTTGTGTTTTGTACATTGTTTGTCTTCTCATCGCTTCTACAAAATCAACTTTATGGCCATCAAATTCTGGTCCATCAACGCATGCAAATTTAGTCTCGCCGCCAACTGTAAGTCTGCAACCTCCACACATTCCTGTTCCATCAACCATTATAGGGTTCATACTAACAATTGTTGCTATTTTAAGTTCTTCTGTTAGCTTACAAACAAATTTCATCATTATCATTGGTCCAATTGCAACAACTAAATCGTAACCCTTGCCATCAACTTGAACTAATTCTTTTAATTTGTTTGTAACAAGTCCATTATATCCATAAGAACCATCATCAGTACATGGATATACATTGCCTGCTACCTTTTTCATTTCATCTTCCATAATTATATGATCTTTAGACTTTGCACCTATAATTACATCTGCCTTTATACCTTGCTCACTTAACCATTTAACCTGAGGATAAACTGGAGCTGTTCCTAGTCCACCAGCTACAAACACAATTTTCTTCTTTTTTAGATCTTCAATGCTTTCACTCATTAATTCTGTTGCTTGCCCAAGTGGTCCCACGAAATCTTCAAATGAATCTCCAACTTCATAATGTTCCATTGCTTTTGTTGAACATCCTATAGTTTGTACCACTATAGTGACTGTGCCTTTCTCAGCATCAAAGTCACTTATTGTTAAAGGTAATCTTTCGCCCTTATCATCCATTTTAATAATTATAAATTGACCTGGTTTTGCTGATTTAGCAACTCTTGGCGCCTCAATACTCATTAAGAATATTTGAGGTGCTAATGCTTTTTTCTCCACAATTTTATACATTTCTCTACCTCCATGTTGGTCTATGATTACTATTTATTTTTTCATTTTTATTAGATTCCAAACTAATATAGACAGATAGTAGAGAGCATAAACCATTAATGCCATAAACTATCTGCCCTTTCATCTTGTGTGAATTCGCCTAAGGTTAAAAATTAACTTTCTCCCCTGTAAAGGTACAAGTTAATAATTTTTTCATTTCATCAACAGTTATTGGTCTTGGGTTAGATCCGGTACATGCATCTTTTAAAGCATTCTCAGCTATAAAATCTACATTCGCATCAAACTCTTCTTTAGCCATTCCATTTTTTTCAAAAGAAAATGGTATATTCATAGTTTTATTTAAATCTCTTATCATATCAGTTAATGAATTTATTAATTCATCATCAGTATTACCATTTAGTTTTAATGCTCTAGCAATTGTAGCATATCTACTTCCACAAGATTTCTTGTTGAAATCTATAACATATGGAAGGAGTATTGCATTTGCTAATCCATGAGGTACATGGAATACACCACCTATTTTATGTGCCATGCTATGAGCTATTCCAAGTAATGCGTTTGAGAATGCCATTCCAGCAAGGCATTGCGCCATATGCATTTCATTTCTTGCTTCCACATTTCCTTCAAACGATTTCACTAAATTTTCTTTTATCATAGTTATAGCTTGCATTGCAAGTGGGTCTGAAAAACTCGAATGGCGCCCTGCTACATAAGCCTCAAATGCATGAGTTAATGCATCCATGCCTGTATGTGATGTTAATTTAGGTGGCATTGTTTGAGCAAGTTCCGGATCAACTATAGCTATGTCTGGGGTTAAGTTGAAATCTGCTAGAGGATATTTTATTTTTGCTTTATAGTCAGTAATTACTGAAAATGCTGTAACTTCAGTTGCTGTTCCACTAGTTGATGGTATAGCTATAAATTTAGCTTTTTGTCTTAAGTCAGGAATACCAAATGGTATAATCGCTTGTTCAAAAGTAAAATCAGGATATTCATAAAAAATCCACATAGCCTTTGCTGCATCAATTGGTGAACCCCCGCCTATTGATATTATCCAATCCGGCTCAAATTCTCTCATTACTGCAGCACCATTCATAACAGTATCAACTGATGGATCTGGTTCCACTCCAGTTATATGCTTAACTTCAATTCCGGCTTCATTCAAATAAGCTTCAACCTTATCTAAGAATCCGAATCTTTTCATGGATCCACCACCAGTAACTATTACTGCTTTTTTACCCTTTAAAGTTTTTAACATCTCCAAAGAATTTTCCCCAAAATAAATATCTCTTGGCAAAGTAAATCTATTCATTATATGTCCCCCCTTTTATAAATTATAATACAAATATGCATATTTACATATTTGCATATTTGTTAAAAGAGAGCATTACAACCTAATATAGTTATACTGCTCTCTATGTTAATTCCCTAAATATATGGAATTAATATGTTATCTTGAATAACCAAAGAATCCTCTTTTAGTTTTTCTTCCAAGGAATCCACCTCTAACATATTTTCTTAAAAGACTATGAGCTCTGTATTTAGAATCTCCAGTTTCTTTATATAAAACATCCATGATAGCAATACATACGTCTAATCCTATAAGATCACCTAGCGCTAGTGGTCCCATTGGATGATTAGCTCCGAGCATCATTGCCTTATCTATATCTTCTGCAGTTGCAATTCCTTCTGCAAGTATTCCTACTGCTTCGTTAATCATTGGTATTAATATTCTGTTTACAACAAATCCAGGGGCTTCAGAAATTTCTACTGGTTCTTTTCCAATAGCTATAGATAATTCCTTTACCTCTTGGAAAGTCTTATCAGAAGTACCCATTCCTTTAATTACTTCTACAAGTTTCATCATTGTTGCTGGGTTAAAGAAGTGCATTCCGATAAACTTATCAGGTCTTTTTGTAGCATTTGCTATTTCTGTTATAGAAAGTGAAGATGTATTTGATGCGAAAATAGTTTCTGGTTTACAGATTGCATCTAACTCACCAAAAGTTTTTTTCTTGATATCCATATCTTCAACAGAAGCTTCAATTATTAAATCACAGTCTGCTGCATCACTAAAATTATTAGTTCCTGAAATCTTTGAAAGTACTTCTTCCATTTTTTCAGTTGTAATTTTTTCTTTTTTAACTAATTTTTCTAGACTTTTTTGAATTCCAGCAATTCCTTTTGTAAAACTATCATTTCTGCCTTTTAATATTACTTCATATCCTTTAGTTGCAAATGTTTGTACAATTCCAGCTCCCATTGTACCTGATCCAATTACAAAAATCTTTTCCATAATAACACGCTCCTCAAATTTTATTTTAATAAAAGATAAAAATAGTATCTATTTTTAAAACCTGATCTAATACTAATTTCTAGCATTAGACCAAGTTTCTTATAGCAAAGTTTATAATAAACTTGCTTAATCTAAATACAATCTTAAATCATTTTATTTTGCTTTTACCTCATTAATTTTAGCTACCATTTCTGGAATAATTTTAGAGTAATCTCCAGCTATTGCTAAATTAGCAACTTTCATGATAGGTGCTGACGCATCTTTATTTATAGCTATTATATAATCAGATTCTGACATACCAGCTAAATGCTGAATTGCTCCTGAAATACCACAAGCTATATATACATTTGGTCTAACTGTTTTTCCTGTTTGACCTACTTGAAGTGATTTATCAACCCAGCCATTTTCAACAGCGGCTCTTGATCCTCCAACAACTCCACCAAGCACTTCTGCAAGTGTTTCTAGTATTGCGAAGTTTTCTTTAGCTCCAACTCCACGACCACCAGATACGATTATGTTAGCATCTGCTATATCAGCTAAAACTTGAGCAACTTTAATAACTTCTAAAGTATTAGTTCTGATATCTGCTTGTGTTAAGTTCACAGTAATTTTTTCAACTGGGCAAGTTCTACTTGCATCTCTTTCTAATTTTTCAAAAACTCCTGGTCTTACAGTAGCCATTTGTGGTCTATGATCTCCACAAACTATTGTAGCCATTAAGTTTCCCCCAAATGCTGGTCTTGTCATCATTAAATTGTTGTTTTCTGGATCTATATCTAATGAAGTACAATCAGCAACTAATCCTGTTGTAAGTCTTGCTGATAATCTAGGACCTAAATCTCTTCCTAAATAACTAGCTCCTACAAATATTATTGAAGGTTTTCTCTCATTTGCAAGTTCAGTTATAACTTTTGCATATCCATCAGTTGAAAAATGATTTAATAATGGGCTCTCAGCAACTATTACTTTATCTGCGCCGTATGCTACCAATTCTTTAACCATATCATCTGTTTTATCACCAAGAAGTACAGCTGTTAATTCCATTCCTAGTTTCTCTGCTATTCTACTTCCTTCGCCTAAAAGTTCTAATGCTATTTTCTGAAGTTTTCCGTCTCTTTGCTCAGCAAAGACCCAGACTCCGTTGTAATCTGCTATATTCATGTTAAATCCCTCCTACATCTTAAATAAAGTGGTTTTCCTTTAATTTTGAAACTACAAATTGAGCAGCTTCTTTAGGTGGCAATTCTACTAATTCTGCCTGGCCTTTAGCTTCTTTAGTCATAGATTTCTTAACCTTTGTTGGTGAACCTTTTAGTCCAAGAAGTTCTTTGTTTGCTCCAATATCATCTGCACTCCAAACTTTCACTTCTTTATTTGCATACATTTCATAAATGTTCTTTATGTTCATGTATCTTGGCTCATTTAACTCTTTTATAGCAGTTAAAAGTACAGGAGTCTTAACTTCTATGTTTTCATATCCATCTTCCCATGCTTTTTGAACTTTTAATCCGCCAGCAATTATATCAACTTTTTCAACATAAGTTATTTGTGGGATTTTTAAAAGTTCTGCTATTTCTGGTCCAACTTGCGCTGTATCTCCATCAATAGCTTGCCTTCCAGCAAAAATTACATCATAGTCCAATTTTTTTATTGCTGCTACTAATGCATTAGATGTAGCTAATGTATCTGCTCCTGCAAATGCTCTATCAGATACTAATATTGCTTCATCAGCGCCCATTGCTAAAGATTCTCTTAAAGCTTTTTCAGCCTGTGGGGGTCCCATGCTTACTACTGTTACATGTGCACCATCGCTATCTTTTAATCTTAAAGCTTCTTCCAAAGCATTTTTATCATCTGGATTTATGATTGATGGAACTCCTTCTCTTATAAGTGTTCCTGTTTTTGCATCTATCTTAACTTCGTTTGTGTCTGGAACTTGTTTTAAACATACAACTATATTCATACCTTAATCCCTCCTACTTTAATAAGTTTGCTGCAATAACCATTTTCTGAACCTGTGAAGTTCCTTCATAGATCTCAGTTATCTTAGCATCTCTCATCATTCTCTCTATTGGGTATTCTTTCGTGTATCCATATCCACCGAATATTTGAACAGCCTTAGTTGTAACTTCCATAGCAGTTTCTGCAGCAAATAGTTTTGCTCTAGCAGCTTCTACGCTATAAGGAAGACCATTGCTCTTATTAAATGCTGCTTTATATACTAAAAGTTTAGCGCATTCAACTCTGACATCTAAATCAGCCATCATCCATTGTAAACCCTGGAATGCTGAAAGTGGTTTTCCAAATTGTTTTCTTTCTTTCATGTATTTTCTAGCTTCTTCTAAAGCTCCTTCTGCAATTCCTAAAGCTTGAGCCGCTATACCAATTCTTCCTCCATCAAGAGTTTTCATTGCCATGCCGAAACCTTTTCCTTCTTTTCCAAGTAAGTTTTCTTTTGGAACTATACAGTTAGTAAATACAAGTTCTGTAGTTGATGATGCTCTTATTCCCATTTTGTCTTCATGTTTACCAATTGAGAATCCTTCAAACTCTTTTTCAACTATAAAGCAAGATATTCCTCTTGTTCCTTTACTCTTATCAGTCATAGCAGCTACAACAAATATATCAGCTACTCCACCGTTTGTTATAAATATTTTTGAACCATTTAATACATAATGATCGCCATCTAAAACAGCTGTTGTTTGTTGCTCCGAAGCATCTGTTCCTGCATTAGGTTCAGTTAAGCCAAAAGCTCCTAATTTTTCACCTTTTGCAAGTGGAACTAAATATTTCATCTTTTGTTCTTCTGTACCAAACGCATCTATTGGTCCAGCACATAATGATGTATGAGCTGAAACTATAACTCCTGTAGTTGCACATGCTTTGGATAATTCTTCAACAGTGATAGCGTAAGATAAATAGTCTCCACCAGCGCCACCATATTTAGTTGCAAATGGAATACCAAGCATATGGTATCTAGCCATCTTTTCTACATTTTCTGTAGGAAATCTTTCTGTTACATCAATATCCGCAGCTATAGGTTCAACTTCGTTTATTGTAAACTCACTTACCATTTGTCTTACAAATTCTTGTTCTTTAGTCAATGTAAAATTCATGTACTTTCCTCCTCGCTATTCTCTGAGGCATTTTATTATTATCTGCCTCTTCTTCTTTGCTAATTTATTATTTTTACTTATTCTTAAAACATTTTTCTGTTTTTTGAACAAATGCTATCATTCCATTTTTTTGATCTTCAGTCGAAAAGCACTCTCCAAATAATTCTGATTCATATGAAAGAGCGGTATCTATATCTATCTGTATTCCCTTGTTTATTGCAACTTTACAAAAGCTAACAGCAATAGGTGCTTGTGCTGCGATTGTATTTGCAAGTACTTTAGCTTCTGCTAGTAGATTCTCAGGCTCGAAAACTTTGTTTACAAGTCCGATTCTAAATGCCTCTTCTGCTCCGATAATCTTTGCTGTGTAAATTAATTCTTTCGCCATTCCAAGACCTACAAGTCTAGCAAGTCTTTGAGTGCCTCCAAAACCAGGAGTTATTCCGAGCCCTACCTCGGGTTGTCCGAATTTTGCCTTTGTCGAAGCTATCCTAATATCACAAGCCATTGAAAGCTCGCATCCTCCGCCTAGCGCAAAACCGTTTACTGCAGCTATTATAGGTTTTTCTAAAGTTTCTAATTTTCTAAAAACTTTATTTCCTAAATTACCAAATCTTCTTCCACTCATTACATCAAGATCTTTCATTTCGGTAATATCGGCCCCAGCCACAAAAGCTTTACCTTCACCTGTTAAGATCACTGCGTAAATTTCGTCATCTTCAGCAATTTCATCAATTGCCAAATCTAGCTCTTTTAATGTTTCTGAGTTTAATGCATTTAGAGCTTTGGGTCTACTAATTGTAAGTAATGCAACTTTGTCTTCTTTTAGAAGAACAATATTTTTGTATTCCACAACACCACTCCTTACGAATAAATTCATTCATTAAATATTTGTTAATAATATAACAATTAACCCTAAAAACTAACTATGGCTCTTTGCTACAATTACATTATATATCTTTCTAGTAGATATTTCAACAAAAAATTTTTTTTTCTACAAAAAGTTTTTTATAATTAAATTGTGCTAGGGGGCCATGTTAATTTTATGTATACGTTCTGTCATTCATTAAACAACTAAGAGTTAAAAGACTTTCACTTAAATGAACATTCTCCACAATTATTTCTTCCGGTACCTGCAAATCTACTGGTGCAAAATTCCATATACCTTTAACACCATTCGCTACCATCATGTCAGTAACTGTTTGTGCACTATTCTTCGATACACAAATTACGCCGATGTCAATTGGTGTCACTTTTAAGAAACTTACTAGTTCATCTATATCTATTACCTCAACATCTCTAATTCTTAATCCTATTAGTTTTGGATTAACATCAAAAAT
>DHIM01000358.1:9751-28776 GCA_002403785.1 Clostridium sp. UBA4746 | reverse complement strand
AGTTTTGGATTAACATCAAAAATACCAGTCAAATTAAAATCTAACCTTTGAAATCTAGTATGATTGGCAATAGCTTGACCAATGTTGCCCGCACCTATTATTATCATTTTATACTCTTTTGATAGCCCTAGTATTCCACTAATTTCATTTAATAATTCTTTAACATTGTAACCATATCCCTGTTGTCCAAAATCTCCAAAACAATTCAGGTCTTGCCTTATTTGAGACGCTGTAAATCCAATTCTCTCCCCTAATTCTTTTGAGGATATTCTATCTACATCATTTCTTAAAAGTTCCCTTAAATATCTATGATATTTAGGCAATCTTCTAATAACTGCCATTGATATATTCTTTTTTCTTTCCACAATTTACACTCCTCTGCAACCTTCATAAATCTTATACTATCAATTTTAACACACAATTATAAGTTATCACCACTTTTTATTTTAAATATATTAGTTCGTAGTTAATATTCTTACAGAGTTTTCGCCATTTTAGTGCTTTTTTAAACAGATATTAATAATTTATACTATATATATTTACTTTTTACTACAAAAATTTAAATATAAATAGTACAATAATATAGGGACATCCTTTAGTTAATATTTATAACTAGTAAGTTTTATTTCTATATTTATTAAACTACATGTTATAATTTTTAAATTTCAACACAGGGAAGGTGAAAATAATGATAGTTCTAAGTTGCAAAGATATCCACAAAAGTTATGGTATAGATGTTATTTTAGATAAAATAACTTTAAGTATAAATGAAGGTGAAAAAATCGGTTTTATTGGTGCCAATGGAGCAGGCAAATCTACACTTTTTAAAATACTCACATCACAATTAGATTATGATAATGGTGAGTTGTTTATAGATAAAAATAAAAGAGTAGGATACTTATCTCAAAATTCATCATTAGATTTAAGTAATACTATATATGAAGAAATGCTTCAAGTATTTCACAATCTATTAAGTCTCGAAAAAAGTCTTAAAGGTTTAGAGATAAAAATGAGTGAACCTTACGATTCTTCAAAAAAGGAATATCATGATAAAATTATAAAAGAGTATACACTAAGCTCTGAACTTTATAATAATAGAGGCGGCTACACATACAAAGCCGAAATCAGTAGAATTCTCAAGGGTCTTGGCTTTATGGAAGATGATTATGCTAAGCCAATAAACATATTAAGTGGAGGTCAAAAAACTAGGGTTGCATTATGCAAGTTGTTACTTAAAAATCCTGATGTCCTTTTATTAGATGAACCTACTAACCACCTGGACTTAGATGCTATAGAATGGTTAGAAGATTATTTGAAATCTTATAAAGGAACTATGTTTATAATATCCCATGACAGATTTTTTTTAGATGCTATAACCACTAAAACTTTTGAACTTAATAATGGTCATGTAGATTCTTACAATGGGAACTATACACATTTTATCGATTTAAAGAAAAAGAATTATGAAATTCAATTAAAAGCATATAATCTGCAACAGTCTGAAATTAAAAGACAAGAGGATATTATAACTAAATATAGATCCTTTAATAGAGAAAAAAGTGTAAAAGCTGCAGAAAGCAGACAGAAATCCTTAGATAAATTAGATAGGATTGATTCTCCAAACAGTGATCCTAAGGAAACTAAAATTAAGTTTGAAACAGAAATTAAGAGTGGAAATGATGTTCTACATATAGAAGATTTATCAAAACGTTTTGGAGATAACCTCTTATTTCAAAATTTATATTTGGATGTAAAGAGATCAGAAAAAATTGCACTTATTGGTGAAAATGGTCGAGGCAAAACCACTCTCTTTAAAATTATAATGGATAAAATATCTGGTGATACCGGTATAAAAATATTGGGTAAAAGTATTTTTGTAGGATACTACGACCAAGAACAATCAAATTTAAATCCTGAAAAAACCGTAATAGATGAAGTCTGGGATGAATTTCCTAAACTTACTACCACAGAGCTTCGAACTTCGTTAGCTGCATTTTTATTCCTTGGGGATGATGTATTTAAAATCATTTCAACATTAAGTGGAGGTGAAAAATGTAGAATTAATCTTCTAAAAATCATGTTATCTAAATCAAATTTTTTACTACTAGATGAACCAACAAATCATTTAGATATTATGTCTCGTGAAGCTTTAGAAGATTCAATACTAGGTTATGACGGTACCGTTATTGTAATATCCCATGATAGATATTTTTTAAACAAGGTAATTCATAAAATACTTGAATTAAATAAAGATGGGCTCAAAGAATATCTTGGTAATTATAATTATTATATAGAAAAAAAGAAGAACCCTCTTCGTTTTCAGGTAGAAGAAGAACATGCTGGCATGTCAAAGACTCAAATTAATTCTGATAAAAAAAAGAAGAGAGACAACGACAAACTAGAAAAACAAAAGAAAATAGACCTAAAAAACCTAGAAGATAAAATCTCATCTCTGGAACAAGAATTAGAAAAATTGAATAATGATCTTTGCCTTGAAGAAATTTATTCAAATCCTAGTAAAAGTGTTGAAACAAACAATCAAATATCAAATACTAAGGCAGAACTTGAAACTCTTTATGCAAACTGGGAAGACTTTTTAGATGAAATAGAATAAAAAACAGTTACAACTCATTAATTATGAGTTGTAACTGTTTTTTTATAATATAAAAAATACTAGATAAGTTTTTGCTATTTCTTATTTTACTCTTGATTCCCTCTTAAACCTCTTTCAAGTCCAACTGGTTCCATAGACATTTTCTCATTATTTAATAGCCCTGCTACTCCTACTCTGTGAACTTTTTTCTTTCCTTCGCAAACATCACAGTGACAGCCCGCGGTATAGCTCGTTGGTTGTTCATAAGTAGTTATAACTCCTTCAAAGTTTCTAAGCACTATTTTTTCAGGGCTTTGGGATATAATATATCCTGGCATTACTGGGATTTTTCCGCCACCACCTGGAGCATCAACTACAAATGTTGGTACGCAAAATCCTGAAGTATGTCCTCTTAACCCTTCAATTATTTCTATTCCTTTAGATACTGGTGTTCTAAAGTGTTCAAGTCCCATTGAAAGATCACATTGGTAGATATAGTATGGTCTAACTCTAATTTTAACAAGTTCATGTACTAAGTCCAACATTATATGCGTACAGTCATTAACTCCTCTTAAAAGAACTGATTGGTTGCCTAAAGGCACCCCTGCATCTGTAAGTCTCTCGCAAGCTAATTTTGCTTCTTTTGTAATTTCATTTGGATGATTAAAGTGAGTGTTTAACCAAATTGGATGGTACTTTTTTAGCATATTAACTAATTCTTTAGTAATTCTTTGTGGAAGAACTACTGGTGCTCTCGAACCAATTCTTATTATTTCAACGTGTGGTATTTCTCTTAATTTCTTTATTATGTATTCTAATTTATCATCTGAAACAAGTAGTGCATCCCCACCCGATAATAATACATCTCTAACTTGTGGAGTATCTCTGATGTAATCAATTGCTTTATCTATTTTTTCCATTGGCATAGAATTATCGTTTTGCCCTGCAAATCTTCTTCTTGTACAATGCCTACAGTACATTGAGCACATATCTGTTATTAATAATAATACTCTATCAGGGTATCTATGAGTTAACCCCGGAACTGGAGAATCTGTATCTTCATGTAGTGGATCTAATAAGTCAGCATCTGCCTTATGTAATTCAAGACCCGTTGGTATAGCTTGCTTTCTTATTGGATCATATGGATCATTAGGATCTATTAATGCTAAATAATAAGGAGTTATTGCCATTCTTAACGTTTGAAGACATTTCTTAGCTCCTTCTTCTTCTTCTTGAGTTAATGGTATGTATTTTTTTAGTTCTTCTACAGTTTCAATTCTATTTTTAACTTGCCATTCCCAATCATTCCACTGCTCATCTGTTACGTCCTTAAATAATTCATGTCTTCTATTAACTTTCATGTTAATTCCTCCATCGCACTGTTATTTTTAATTTCATCATTTAGTAAATATATTATTATACTCCCCTATACTATAATTAATTAATACACTTTAAAGTAACAATATTGTTATTCTACAGCATCGTATGCTTTAAATAACCCTTCATCACCATCGTTTATAATTAGAAGTTCCGTAGCCACATCTCCAAATAATTCAAACATTCTTGCTCCATCTACTAAATTTCCACCGTAATAAGCATCCTGTGCACTCATTCTTTGCCTGATTAAAGATTTCATTTTACTCTCCTCCTTATATTACAGTTGCCTATTTTACAATACTTTATGTTGATTTTGTTATAAAAAAAAAGACGCCGAATTTTCAGTGCCTTAATGAACGGAAGTAATCAAACTATTAATGAGATGAAAAATTATCTTCTCATTACATAAATAACTCTCCATAATTTTTTTCATTTCTGCTTAATTATAGCCCGTAAGCAATTCAAATGCAACATTTTTCAGAAAATTGTAATTTGTTTAATTAACAGTAAATTTAAACAAAACTTTTACTATGTTTATAAAATCAGTATATCAGATTTTTTATTTATCCTTCGCAAATTGCTTTTTCGAACCAATAAGAAAATACTTTTTCTGCTTTAAATCCATAGTTTTTATACATAGTAACTGCAACGTCATTTGATGTAATCACTAATAACCTAATTTCATCTAAACTTTTCTCGTATAACCTTTCAATACATTTCGCTAATAATTTTTTTCCTAAGCCTTCATTTTGGTAACTAGGTGTAATTCCAAGGATATCAATCCATCCTATGTTTTCATCTATAGAAAGTTCATATATACCACAAGGTCTCTTTTGTACAATACATATTCCAATTAAATTTTCATTATTGGCATATTGAACTATATAATCTTTTACTTCAATTTCATCTATGGTTGATCCATTAGGACTACTTTCAAACGCTCCATTATGAATGTTCATGTATTCATGAGAATTTAAAATTTTAAGCGGTATAAGTTCCATATCATTGTTTACTTTTAGCACCATATTTTTATCTTTTTTATAGCTCATAACTACTGCATCATAAATATGAGTGAATTCTATTTTTTTAAGGTATGAGATAAGCTGTTTTTTATTTTCACGAATACCAACTTTTAAAACTCTTGCACCGCAACTATTGCAATAATTACTCACCTCTTTTAATAATAAACATAACGTTGTTTCTACATCTACATCTTTATTTTCAATATGAATATCTGTAGCATACGCCTCCCCCTTTATACTAATTTCTCTAGTTATCACAGCTACACTACCCTTAACCAGGCCATTTCCAAACAAAATAAAAGTATTATTTCCCTCATTAAAAATATCACTTTCATATGTTTTAATCATTTCTATATATGTTTTCTTGTAAGTTAAATCCGATCTTATAATAAAGTTATAAAGTTCTTTCCTCTGCAGAGTAGATAACACTTTGAATCTCCTAAATTCCATTCATTTATCTCCTTTAGACATTTACCCAATACTCACTACAGTCTATACTGCAACTGACAAGTACTTTTATAGATTAGTATTGATAATAGCCTAGATGTTTTTTTAATTCAATATAACATTTATTTTGTTGAATTAAAAGTTTTGTTATGCTTAAAAGATTTAATTCAACAATTTGATCATTATATTTCTTTATTATTGATTCATACTTCTCTTTATTATCATTAGTGAATTCGTAATAATCCTTTAATACAGGAATAGCTATAAACGTAGCTGTTTGTCCTAAAGATGAACCAAGAATTAATAAGCAATCAAATTGTTCATTTTCTACATACTCTACAGCTCCATTGGCAGAACAAAAACCATAATTTCCAATGTAATAAGGAAAATTTGTATGAATAACGCTTTTGCCATTGGGTGTTGACATTACTGGCCATTTAAGTGTTTCACTTAATGCTTTTATTTCATTACTAAGACCACTTGAACCCCTACCAACAAAGATTAACCCTCTTTAAATTATTTTATCACATCAATATAGTATGAAGTAATGTAATACTTGTAATAATTCTAAAGTATTTATCTACAAAATATAATATCGTATTATAGCGTAATAAAAAAGCTATTAAAATGTTTTTCACCTTTTAATAGCTTTATATCATATAATTTATTAATAAATATTTAACAAATAATTATAGTTACTTTCTTTTTGTTTTATTTACTTCTTTTATCTTGTTTACTACATAATCATAACCATTTTCAGAATGTGGAATAGTACAAGATGAACAATCTTTAACACCATCTACTAACTTTCCATTCCCACCACACTGTTCAAGAAAATATAGTGGACAATAGCAAAATAAACAATTAAAATTTTCATCACTTTTAACCTTATGGCATGGAAAATATTCACAATTTTCATGTCTAAAAAACTTATAATTATTATCCATTTTAACTCTCCTTAATTAAATTCACCCAATTACTTTATATATAATTTGTCCTAAGTATGTCAATAATATAATAAATAGTATTGATAATACAACTTGGACTGTCCCTTTATTAAGAGAAAAAAAGTTCTTTTTCTTGATTACTGTATTCCCACGATGTACTACTTTAGGATGAGAATATATAATTTCACCTTTTAAATAAGCAGCTATGCTTATAATTAAAACAAAAATTGATAAAATTCTTGTAATAGAGAAAAAGTTCTCATTCATAGAATAAGCTATAAGCATCGCTATTGGTATAATACCCCCTAGTAACATGCCTAATTTGCTACCTATTAATTTTGGTATAGTCTTCGGATGATTTATTTTGTTTAGAGTTTTATAAGAATTTTTCTTTTTCATAATAACCCTTCTTCCATAATTTTTCAGAAACTATTAAGGTCATTATACCAAATTTCAGAATATTTGTTAATTTATTTTATAAGAGGAGTCTAAAATTCTACCATATTAGATATATCTATATCCTCTAACAACGTTTCGTCTGTAATAGCATCTTCAGGAAATTGTTTGGCCAAAATTCGTTTAAATTTTTTAAGTTTATCTGCAGTAATTTCCGCTTGCTTAGGCAATGTATTTTTCTCTTTAATAAGCTTACTAGATTTTAACTTATATATAAATTCATCTCCTATAATGCTTATGTTATTTTTATTATCAAATGCTAAATTTCCAGTTGTATTACTACTTATATTTATCTTTTTTAAATTGCTTATTGCTTTTCCATCACTATTTATTTTAGCTACATTAAGGTAAGCACTTGTTTTAACATTTATATTTTTTTCATCTCCAACCCAACTTCTAAAAGCGATCATTTTACCATCCTTAGATATTGCACCGTCATATATCTCTTCCTTAGGATCGATCGCTTCAAAAATTTTATTACCATTAATATATAAATTAGCATTTGGTTGTGGGAAAGTATGGGGCGTATCGCTATAAAGAATATTTTTTTCGTCCAAAGTAACATCTCTTATAGTACCCACACAAGATATTAGCTCTGCTTTGCTTGTTATATTATATACAGCATATCCTGATGCTGATGGATTAATATGCCCTGTAACCAAGATATTTTCATTATCTATCCATTTAAGTTCGATAATCTGCTGGAGGTTTTTATCATTTATCATAATATCCGTTAATTTTTTAGTTTTAGTATCATAAACAATTAAGTGTGGAGGATATATTGCTTTCTCTTGATTAAAATCTCTAAATACTAGTTTTGTTTTATCTTGAGAAAGTGCTAATAAATCTTTTGATTTTGAATTATCACCTAAAGATTTAATTTGTTCATTTGTTTCATCATAAAGATAAACATTATTATTCTTTTCAAAAGCTATCCTTGTTAATTTAGTATTATCTACGGTTTGATTCGGAGCTATATTTTTATTTGTTTTTGCGGTTTTATTAGAACAAGCCATCAGAATAAATATGCATAAAGAAAGGCATATTGCCATAATGAGTAACTTGAAAAATCCTTTTGTTATTTTCTGACGGATAGTCATAATTTTGCTCCTCGTTTAAATTCATAAGAATAATCATTATTTTAAATCATTGAAACTTAGACTATTATACTCTACTTATAATATGGTATCAACTGGATTTTTTTTATTTTTATATACCAATATTTACATGCTCATAAATACAGAATTTACATTGTTTTTTATGGTAACTTTAATTTCTATCTAAATATTAACAATAAATTTATAGCTATAACAATAAATATAGAAAAAGCATCAGTTTAGCTCAACTAATGCTCTTTTGATATAATAAATCCCCTATATGGTGCTCTTTTTATTTCTTCTATAACCTTAGGCATATTGGTTAATTCATAATCTAGTTTAATAGTCATAGCCTGTTCAATATCAAAATTATTAATTATATGTCTACTCTTCTGGGTATTGGCTAAAAATTAAAATAATGGTTTAAAATGCTCCTTGTGTTCATTAAATTTTTCTAGCTTTTCTTTAGTTACTTTCACATGAAGAATGCATAAAAAGATATTAATCTATAATATCCTATCTTTCCCCAAGTTTTAAGTTTGGTATTGCATTAAGCGTTAGTGGCGAAACTCTTCCCTTAATTAATTCAAAGTATGCTGCACTTCCAATCATAGCTGCATTATCAGTACAAAGCACCATTTCAGGAAACAGAACTCTTATATTTTTCTTTTTTCCTTCTTTTATCATTGTCTCTCTAAGGTAAGAATTTGATGCTACGCCACCTGCAATTGCTATTTTATCTACCCCTTTAATAGCACAAGCCTCTAAAGCATTGTCTACTAAAACACTAACCACTGCCTTTTGAAAAGATGCAGCTACATCAGTGACATTAATTGTCTCATTTTTCATGTTCATTTTATTTAGGTAATTTAGCACTGAAGATTTAACTCCACTAAAAGAAAAGTCTAAGCTAGCTTCATGAAATTTAGCTCTTGGAAATTTTATAGCATCTGCATTTCCCTCTTTTGATATTTTATCTATTTTGGGTCCACCAGGATACCCTAGACCAATTGCACGAGCCACTTTATCAAAAGCTTCACCAGCCGCATCATCTCTAGTTTGAGCCATAACTTCAAAGTCACCGTGGTCTTTCATATATACAATAAATGTATGCCCACCTGATACTACCAAACACATAAAGGGTGGTACAAGTTCTTTATATTGAATAAAATTAGCGCTTATATGACCTTCTATATGATTAACTCCTACTAAGGGTTTATTGGTTGCATATGCAAGTCCCTTAGCATATTGTACTCCAACTAGTAGTGCTCCTACGAGCCCCGGTCCATAAGTTACTCCTATTGCATCTATATCTTCTAAAGTAACTTTAGCTTCATCTAATGCTTCTTGAACTACAGCACTTATTACTTCTATATGTTTTCTAGATGCCACTTCTGGAACTACTCCTCCAAATTTTTCATGTATATCAATTTGTGATGCTATTATATTTGATAAAATTTCACGTCCATTCGTAACTACAGCAGCAGCTGTCTCATCGCAACTTGATTCAATTGCAAGTATTTTAATATCCTTTTCCATTGTTTTTACCACCTTTAATATAGTTTATATGTTTTTCTCTCTATTCATAAAAACATTCTGAGAATTATGTTCTAAGAACCTTGTGTTCAAGGAATCTTGTACTCTAAGAATGTTTGTATCTGTTAATAATACAAATTAATTATACTTTATTAACTTTAGCATATCAAATTATTATATGCTTTTTAGGTGCAGATGCGAAGGGGGTTCTCTTTCTATGATATAATTGTGTATGCAAGTATATCATAGAAGGTTTAATTATGGCATCTAAATAACAAATTAAAGATGCAACAAATAACTTTTTAAAAATGCCTAATATAGATCCTAGGAGGAACACATGAGTAACACCTATGCAAAGGTCATAATAAAAGGCTCGCCTATTTCAAAGTCTAATTTTAAGCTTTTCAACACTAATGGTAGAGCTATTTTACCTTATAATTCTGGTAAATACCATGATAGATATGCTTTATATGAAGAAGAAATTGCCTATCAATGTAGAATACAAAATTCCAGTACTTTTTTAACAGAATCTCTTATTGCTGTTTTAAAAGTATATTATAAAAGTATAAAACGACATCCTGATACAAACAACATAACAAAAAGTATATTCGATGGTATAGAAAAAAGTGGCCTTATCGTGAATGATGCACAAGTTACAAGACTCATTATTGAAGAGTTTTACGATGCTGTGAATCCGAGGTTTGAATTAGAACTATTTGGTGAAAGTACATATGCAATGGAATATGCAATAGTTGAAAAAAAAGAAAAACAACAACCTATTAATTATGATCCACCTTCAAATAAAAAAAATACTTATGGGTCAAGAGTTGCTACGATATCTAAAGCAAAATCTGAACCTACTTCTACTTCAAAGTTTATATGTGAAATCTGTAAGAAGCCTGTTTCAAAGGATGATTATATCTCAGCAAACAAGGGTAAAACCTCAATATGCAAAAACTGTTTTAAAAAGCTATTTTAAGAACAGTCGATCCATGTACAACTTGCTAAATGGATTGACTGTTTCAGTTTATACATATTACAAATAAATCTGGCTATGCTATTACAAAATATGAAGGGAGATAAACTCATGAATAGAAATAAAAAAACTAAAAATAAAAAGTTGCATTAATGAGGTTTTCGTCGCATTAATGCAACTTTCTATTCGTTTTAAGAATATTCTGCATTTGTTGTTTTAAAATACTGAAAACACATAATATACCCATATTCTATGTTATAATACTATACAAAACATATTTTAAAATAAAATGATTTTACATAATAGGAGGATTAATATGAGCACAAATATTAACATCGATTGGAGTAAATTAGGTTTTGCTTATTCGAAGACAGATTTACGTTATATTTCAATATGGAAGAATGGTAAATGGGATGACGGGAAACTAGTTGAAGATAATAATCTTTCTATAAGTGAAGCTTCGACATCCCTTCATTATGGTCAACAATGTTTTGAGGGTTTAAAAGCTTATCGCACAAAGGACGGCAGCATTCAATTATTTAGACCTTTGGAGAATGCAAAGCGTTTGAAGAACAGTTGTTCACGTGTTCTAATACCTGAAATTCCCGCTGAAAAATTTGTTGATGCATGTTTGCAAGTTGTTAAAGCAAATGAAGCTTTTGTTGCACCATATGGAACTGGGGCAACACTTTATATTAGGCCTTATGTAATAGGTATTGGCGATAACCTTGGAGTAGGTCCAGCTCCTGAATTTTTATTCGGCGTATTCTGTTGTCCTGTAGGTGCTTATTTTAAAGGAGGCCTCGCCCCTGTGAACTTTATGACGTCTGACGAATATGATAGAGCTGCACCATTTGGTACAGGTGACGTAAAGGTTGGAGGGAACTATGCCGCAAGTCTTCTTGCTCATGAACACGCTGCAGCAAAAGGTTTTGCAGACTGTATATACCTCGATCCTGCAACTCACACTAAAATTGAAGAAGTTGGTGCTGCAAACTTTTTTGGTATTACAAAGGATAACGTATTTGTAACTCCAAAGTCACCATCAATACTTCCTAGTATAACTAAAAAATCATTAATCTACATTGCAAAAGAGTATTTAAAAATGGAAGTACAAGAAAGAGATGTTCCAATAGATAATCTTTCTGATTTTAAAGAAGCAGGTGCATGTGGAACTGCTGCTGTAATAACACCTATTGGTGGCATTGAGCATAAAGGTAAACTTCATGTATTTCACAGTGAAACAGAGGTGGGTCCAATTACTAAAAAACTTTATGATACTCTTTACGGAATTCAATTTGGAGATGTAAAAGCACCTGAAGGTTGGATTGTGAAAGTTAAATAAATTGAATTGTAAAAATCAAATATAATTTATATAATAAAAACAACTTCAAAATTTAAGTTTTGAAGTTGTTTTTGTATTTTACTTTATATACATCTTATTATAATATTCATCTAACATTCTCTCAACAGAAAATTCATAGCTTGTAGTTCTAATACTTTCCTTCATCATTCCTACCCACTTTTCTCTATCATCATAATAAGTAGTCATAACTCTGTTTATTAAAGTATCATAAAGACATTGTGTATCATGTTTATCTAATTCAGTTTCTGATAAATCATCAAGACCTACCCCCTCTCCAAACTGCCATCCATTTACACCGTCGATACAAGCCTCTGGCCACCATCCATCTAAAATAGAACAGTTCAGTACACCATTCATTGCAGCCTTCATCCCTGAAGTTCCACTAGCCTCCAATGGTCTCCTAGGATTATTTAACCAAATGTCTGAACCTCTAGTCAACATTCTTCCAATGTTCATGTCATAATTTTCGAGGAACACTACACTACTGGGATATTTCTTCATCATCCTTATAAGTTTTGCAACTATTTCTTTTCCTGTATCATCAAGAGGATGGGCTTTACCTGAAAATACAATTTGAACTTTTCCACTTTTAAGTAGAGGTGAAATAATCTCTTCACTCGTAAATATTAAATCACTTCTCTTATATGGTGCAGCTCTTCTTGAAAATCCGATAAGTAACTTATCTTCAGCAAGCTTGGTTCCAGTTCTTTCTTTAATAAACTCTATTAATTCCTTTTTAACAATTTTGTGAGTACCCCATAGGTCTCCATTATTTTCATAAACCTTCGTAATACGATCATCAACCCAAGTTGGTTTATGAATTCCATTAGTTATACCAATAATCTCAGATCTTCCAGCAACAGTTTTCCACATTTTATTTGCAGTTTCCATGTGAAGTTGTGCTACAGCATTTGCCTTTCTTGAAAGTCTAAGTCCTGCTATCGTCATGTTAAATGGTTCTCCACCAAGTCTAATCATTTGGTTTCTATTTAGTCCATTAAATGCTCCCATATACCCTAACTTTTCAATAACATGAGATTCATTGCCTTCAACTATTGGCGTATGAGTTGTAAATACTACTTCACCCCGAGTTTTAATCCAAGACTCCTCGAAACTATAACCTGATTGCATTTTTTCTTTAATAAGCTCAGTAGCCGCGAGTACTGCATGACCTTCATTGAAATGATATACGTCGATTGGGATTCCCAAAGCTCTTAAAGCTTTTACTCCACCAATACCTAATACTATTTCTTGAGCAATCCTTTCTTCTCCAAACCAACCATACAATTGCCCAGTTATCCAATTATCACCATTCTCTGGTATATCAGTGTCTAAAAGGTATATTGGGTTATTCCCAAATTCTTCTAATTTCCAAATCTTACATACTACATCTATGTTCCTAATTTTAACAGTTACTTTTAACCCTGTATCCTTTAAAAAATCATAATGATAATTATGATATGTATCATATACTTCTCCATCTTTGTCTATATATTGTTCAGTATATCCTTGTTTCCACTTAAGGCCTATTCCAACAAGTGGTAGATTTAGATCTTTAGCTCCTTTTAGATGGTCCCCTGCAAGTATTCCTAGCCCACCTGCATAAGTTTTAAAATCTGAGCGAAGTCCATACTCCATACAAAAATAAGCAACTCTTGGCAAATTGTTAATGTCCAAACAAATCCCCTCCTAATATTCCTTGTTTATATAAATCAACTAATCAATATAATTTTTTACGTATTAAAAGTTTTACGTTTTTAATAACTGTACCTTCCTTGCTATTATACATAATCTTCTAGATAAAAACATTCATTTACATAAAATAACCAAAAAAATACTAATAGTAAGTGTCTATTAACGAAAAAACAACACTTGCTACCAGTACCAATACTTTTTGAAATTAAAACCTATATTAACTATTAGTCTATTTTTAAATTTTATCCATTATTTTTAGAAGGCCAAAAATAATGGCCTGTGGGGAAGGAGGGCATCCTGGAATCACCAAATCTACAGGTAATATGTTCTTTAGTACATCATAAACTCCAGCGCCATCTTTAAACATTCCGCCATTATAAGCACAACTACCAACAGCTATAACTATTTTAGGTTCAGCTATTGCATGGTAGGTCTTCTCTAGTGCTTCTTTCATGTTTATAGTGACAACACCAGTTACCACTAGTCCATCTGCATGTCTAGGAGACGCTGCCACATTAATTCCAAATCTTGAAATATCATAAAAAGTGTTTTGAAGTGCATTGAGTTCTGACATACATGCATTACAAGAGCCAGTATCTACTACTCTTAGTACAAGCGATCTCTTAAAAGTCTTATAAATTTTTTCCCTAAGTTTATCACCTGCAAGTTCAAGTTCTGCCATTTTATAATTAGATGTCATTTCTAAAACAGATTTTGGGCATATATCAACACAATTCCTACAATACATGCATTTTTTGCTGTCTACGCTTACTATATGTTCACCGTTTATAATAGTATTTATCTTTATAGCATCCATAGCACATGCGCTTTTGCATTTACCACAATTATTACATACATTCTCTTTGGCAACTATTTCTCCGTAAGAAAATTCATTGTTTTTAAATGGATCTTTAATTGTTTCAGTTCCATATTTTATTCTATCAAATATATTATTCATTTAAATACTCCCTACCTATCATTCTCAGAATAAGACATATTAAAGCTTTTATTAATAAGAGGAAAATCCGGAATAATCTCTCCAAGAACCGCTTCACTCATACCTGTCCAATTAGTAAAGGAAGGAGTTTTAAAATAGATTCTACTAAACTTATTATTGTCTCCTGTTAAACCATAGACTACCAATTCTCCCTTTACTGTTTCAACTGAAGCAATTACCTCTAACCCCTCTTTTAGACAAATTTCTTGTTTATCCCTTTTTATATCACTAGTTATATATGTCAGCGATTTTTCTATAAAATTAAAAGCGTCTTTAAGCTCACGCCCTTTCAATTTATATCTTTCAAAAACTCCACCTTTTGTTTCTATATTGATACCTTTTTTTATTTCTTTATATAGTTCATATGGGAATGCTACTCTAACATCATATTTCAAATTACAGGCCCTTGCTACAACGCCCGTCATGCATAATTTTTTAGCCATAACTCGGCTTACCATTCCTGCATCTTCTACCCTATCTAAAAATGAAACTGAATTTATACTCATCTTAATTATACTATTTACCCGAGCTTTAAGGGTTTTTAGCGTTTCTAAAATGTCTTTCTTTTTATCTTCATTAAAATCTATATTTATTCCAAGTGGAACTATGGCATTTCTCATAAACCTGCTTCCACTTACTCTTTCACATAGCTGATGTATAACTTCTGAAAAATATCCGAATTTTTTAGCTACATAACTATAACCTATATCGTTTGCTATCCCACCTAAATCATCCATGTAATTATACATTCGCTCAAGTTCTAAAAGCACAACTCTAAAAGCCTTAATTTCTTTACTAACCTTTGCCTCTAGAAGTTTTTCTACAAGTATAGCATATACTTCCCCATAAGCTACGCTCGATTCCCCTGACACACGCTCGAACATAAGGTTTAATGAATTTGCATCTATATCCTCGCAAAGCTTTTCTATTCCTCTATGTTTGTACATAAGCCTTATTTCAAGGTTTTCTATAGGTTCTCCCATAACACTAAACCTAAAATGGCCTGGTTCGATTATTCCTGCATGCACAGGTCCTACTGCAACTTGATAGGCACCAGTACCTGAAACTTCTTTAACCTTATAATCATAATCTTTATTAATTTCTCTTTGAAATAATCTACTTTGATATATTATATTACTGAGGTCAATAGGTTTTTTCTCAGTAACATAACTGCATATTACATAATACCCCTGCTTACTGTTTGAAAACACACAATTTATTGTAGTTTCTTTTCCTCCAACAGAAAACTCACAAATATAATTAAATTTATACAAATCAACGCAAATAAGCACAATTTTCCTAATTTGATCAGCCTTTATTCTAACGTATAACTCATTATTATTTTTAACTTCATATTTTAAATCAAAATTCAATTCCTGCAAACTATTTATAGTATCTGTTATTTTCATATTTTCACTTCCTAATCACAAATAATTAAAACTGCATTATTTATCATATTAGACAAATAACCATTCATAAATAAACTCATAATAATGATTGAAACAAAACATAAAGCTAAAGGCAATACATTTTTTTTATTCTCTTCCATTTCAACATATTTAATGCCAGGTTCAGTATTGAAAACTATCTTAATAAAGACCCGCAAAAATCCTGCAAAAACTAATAGTAAACAAAAAGTATACAATGCAGTAACAATGTAATTCCCACCTTCAACAGTTCCTACGATTATATAATACTCACTAAAGAAGGCTGGAAGTGGTGGTGCTCCAGTAATAACAAGCATACCCAAAATAAGAAATACTGCATTTATTGGCATAGTTTTTATTAAAGAATTAATTTTATCTATACGTTTTGTTTTATATGCATTTAGTATATTTCCTGCAGTTAAAAACAACATAGATTTTCCAAAAGCATGTACTAACGAATGTAATATTGCACCAAAAACTGCAATTTTACTTCCAATCCCAAGTCCTAATGCTATAATTCCCATGTTTTCAACTGAAGAAAATGCAAGTAGTCTTTTATAATTAAGTTGTCTTAAAATGCTAAAAGATGAAATTATAAGAGACACACAACCAAAAACTATAAACAACCACTTGGTATTTTGGAGTCCTGGTATATGTTTTGTTATAATATAAAACCTTAAAATGACATACAGTGCAAGGTTCAAAAGAACCCCTGACATCATTGCGCTTACTGGCGAGGGCGCTTCACTATGAGCATCTGGAAGCCATGTATGCATAGGCGCGAGACCTGCTTTGGTACCTAGTCCTACAAATATTAATGTAAAAGCTATTTTAATTGCATGTGTACTTTGTGGATTTGGATTATTTACAAGATGGGACCATTTAAGTATCTGGTCAGTATCTTGATTACTATAAGCATTAACAAAAATAAGTATACCGATTAACCCTACACCTATACCTATTGAACAAATAATTACGTATTTCCAAGCGGACTCTAACGAGTTTTTATTAATGTTAAATCCAATGAGAAATGCAGTTGTAAGGGTTGTTCCTTCGAGGCCTATCCACATTGCAACAATATTATTGGTTAGTGCAATAAACATCATAAAAAACACAAAGAAATTAAATAAAAAATAATAAAATTTACCTCTCTTAAGAGTAATTATGTTTTCGTTTATCTCGTCTCCAATATATCTGAATGAGTAAATGCTTACGATTATATTTATACTTGCTATAATCAAAAGTTGCACAATACTTAAACTATCAATATAAAAAAACTCATTAAAATAACTAAGAGAATGACCTCCAGAAACAAGCGTAATAATTTTGAGTACAATACCTAAAACAAACATAGATCCAAGTATTGTAACTAGTCCAGTAATCTTTATGTTTTTAAACATTAAGGGTGTTATTATTAAAATTAAGAACAAAATACCAAGTACTGTAATATACATTATTTCACCAACTATTCTTTTAGATTTTCAAAAAAGTCTGTATTCATTGAATCAAAAGTTCTATTAATATGGAAAATCATTATTCCCATAATAAGAGCAAGCATTAAGCCTTCGAAAACTATCCCTGCCTCAATTACAAGAGACATCTTGGATAATGATGTTTCAAAGAGTACAATACCATTTTCAAATATAAGAAATCCTATCATTTGTGTAATAGCTTTTTTTCTTGCTACCATAAGTAAAACACCTATAATAAATAGAGCAATTCCAGTTTTTATAAAATTGTCTTGGCTTTTGTTTAAAAGACCAAAGGCTAGCATAATCCCTATTCCAGTTATAATATAAGAAACAAAAGCATTTACTATTAACTCCATTTCTCTATTTATTTTTAATTTTTTTACAGATTTATTAATTATTAGCGGTATTATAATAACTTTTGTTACTATTGTTAAAATTCCTAAAATATAATAATCCACTTTTCCTGTCTGATACCCGAGCTTTAAGACTATTAATCCAATAGCTGCTGACTGAAATATAAATCCTGCTGTAATTAGTTTTATTCGTCTAACTCCAGACATAAAAATGCTAGATATTAATATAATTGTAAGTAAAGCCTGTATCATAATCCTTCTCCTTATAAAATATAGATTAAAGTAATTGCTACGATTCCCATAGATATCATAGCTGGAAACAATTCTGCCCCTCTAAATAACCTAGATTTTGCAAAAGTTGTTTCGATTATAGCAATTCCTAGTAAACAAAATAAAAGCTTAAATATAAAAGTTACAAAACCTATTAGTAATGCTGAAATCGTAAATGTTGTTGCAATTCCAATAGGAATAAAACAATTAATTAAAACAATCAAATATACAAGTAGTTTAATATATGAAGATAGTTCAACGTATGCTAAATCACTACCTGATAAGTCCAAAATCATTGCTTCATGCATCATCGTTAGTTCTAAATGCGTTTCTGGATTATCAAAAGGTATTCTAGCATTTTCAGCAAGTATAGCAACAACAAAAGTTACCATTGTTATCAGATGTGCGGTATCATAGTGTACAACTTTACTATTAATAAATGAAATATGAAAAATATTGAAATCATTTGTTTCAATATATAAAAATATCATTAAAAAGAATATTAGAGGTTCTGCCATCATTGAAATAAAAGATTCCCGACTTGATCCCATACCACCGAAGGTACTTGAACTATCGAGTCCAATTAATACAGTAAACATTTTTACTATTCCAAATGCAAACATAAGAATAAATAAGTTTCCAATACTTTGCTGCATGCTTGTATAAAAAACTGGAATAAAAAATGCTGTTGTTATGGTAGCCGAAAGTATAACTATTGGACCAATAGTTGTTATAAATGAACTTCTATTCGATATTATTTTTCCTTTTTTTAATAGTTTGTTTAAATCATAATACGGTTGAACAATAGATGGTCCCTTATATCCCCTAAAAGTAGCCTTCATCCTTTTTAAGATTCCTATAAATAAGGGTGATAAAACTATAATAAATAAGCTTTGAATAAAATAAATTAAATTATATTTCAAATGAATTCCTCCCTACACAAATTTTAAAACTAAAACAAGTGCAACTATTAACGATATAAAGATATATAAAA
>DHIM01000358.1:0-9585 GCA_002403785.1 Clostridium sp. UBA4746 | reverse complement strand
TATAAAATATGTAATTGAATTTTCCCATAATTAATCTTTAATATTTTTGTTGTTAAAAAATTAACTGCTTTTAAACTCGTTTTATAAAAATAATCTTCTACTATATCACTGGTACTTTGGCTTATATGAATACTTTGTTTATAACTAACTTTTTTGTTGTAATTTGCAATTGTTCCAAAAATTTTTGCAGCAGGCTGAACAAATCCATTTCCAGTATACTGTATATAAGGTTCATCGCTTTTATACCCACAGGCCCAAGTATCATTAATTTCATGTTTTTTGTTTAATGAATTTAGTCTATTAAACATATATACTATAAATGTAATACAGATTAATATTACAGTGAATACAATTATCTCAGTTTCATTTTTAAAACCAGGACTTTTATCACTGATTTCTAACAAGTTATTGGTAAAATAAGATATTTTGTTTATTATAAATGGTGAAAAAATTCCAGTAATTATAGTGAGCATTGCAAGTAACCCCTGCCCAATATTCATAGATAATGGAATGTCTTTTACATGTACTGCTTTATTAGTTCTTGGTTTCCCAAGAAAAGTGATACCAAAAGATTTTACAGTAGCGTAAAAGGCCGCTCCGCTTGTTAATGCTACAATAACACCACAACTAAAGATTAATATTATTACCCAAATATTGCTTACTTTAGTTATTGCTTCAATGAAACTTCTAAGTATAAGTATTTCACTTGAGAAACCATTAAAAGGTGGTACTGCTGAAATAGCACAGGTCCCAATAAATGTACAAATCGCCGTAAATTTCATTTTTTGATGTAGTCCACCAAGTTCATTCATATTTTTAGTACCCGTTGCATACAATACACTTCCTGCATTTAGAAACAAAAGACTTTTGAAAATCGCATGATTTAGACAGTGAAGTAAAGCTGCCGTTAAAGCGAGTGATGCTAATACTTTTAAATTATAATTTAAGAGTATCATTGATATCCCAAGTGCAGCAAAAATAAGACCTATGTTTTCTGCACTAGAATATGCTAATAATTTCTTAATATTATTTTGTAATAAAGCACTTAGAATTGAAAATATTGCGGTAATAGTTCCAACTATAAGTACTATCACTCCACAATTTAAAGGCAAGCTTCGAAGGAAAACAAATATTACTCTAATAAAGCCATATAAAGCAACCTTTAGCATTACCCCTGACATTAAAGCCGAAACATTGGATGGTGCTGTTGGATGAGCTTTTGGAAGCCATGCATGAAGTGGAACTATACCCATCTTTGCCCCAAATCCAAATAAAGCAAGTATGAATATAATGTACTTTTGTTTTGATGAAAAATCCATGGAAACCTTAATAATCTCTTTAAAATCAAAGCTGCCAGTGTATTTATATAGGAAAGCAAACATTATCATTAAAAACAGTCCACTTATATGTGTCATAACAAAATAAAATATCCCTGCTTTCAAATTTTCCTTATGCATATATTCATAAATTACTAGGAAAAACGATGATATAGACATAAGTTCCCAAAACACAAGAAAACTTATTGAATTGTCGGATACTACAACTCCAATCATTGAAGCTACAAATAAAACTATTAAAACTAACATATAATTTACCGAATAATGTTTTTTATATTCCATTATGTAGCCCTTTGTGTAAATTGCCACAGGTATAAATATTAAAATTATAATAAATACGAAGTATGTCGAAAGCCAATCCTTTTGAAAATTAATTAATGGTAACACTTGTTATCAACTCCTAGTTAAATTTAGTTATCATTCGAATGTTGAAATGTGACACTTAATTATAACTTACTTTGCGTATGTTAACAACTAATTTTAATTGATTGTTCGTGTAAAATCCTAGCTTTTACTCCTACAATTCACTTTTATCCATCAAAATCGGCTAAATTATTTATTTTGTCTGCTTTGACCATAGACCATTAGGTCCATTTTTCCCTTTAATTTTATGTGGTTTAACATTTATAAGGAGTTGTTTTAATATGAGTTCAAAATCAGAGTGTAAAACTATAAAACATATAAAAAAGCTCATGATTTTAATTGTTTTTTTAAGCATATCTATTTGGGCAATAATGATTTATTTCATGTTAAATAATATTAGTAATGATAAAGTTATAAATTCCAGTGTTATTACAGAAAGATTGTCCAAAATTTCTGAGCTATCCACCGTAAAATATAACTATTCTAATATATTAGCTATAAAAAACAATAAAAAATTTAGAGACTACCCTATTCCATTTACTGAGAAATCATTTTTGATAAAATATAGTGGCTATATAAAAGCTGGGGTTGATTTAAAAGATTTAACCGTTCTTGTTAATAAAAAAAGAATTACCATAACTTTAAAAAAAGCTAAAATTCTTGATAATTCAATAAATAGTAAAGATTTATTTGTTTATGATGAAAAATCCTCAATGTTTAATAAACTTAGCATGCAGGATATGATAAATGAAATCAGCAATGAAAAAAGTAAAGTTGAAGCTAATTTACTAAAAACAGGATTTCTAGATGGAGCAAATGCTAATGCCAAATCACTTTTAGAAGGAATTTTATTAAATATGGGTTTTGAGAATGTAACAATAATTTTCAGATAACTCATAAAAAATCAAAAAAATGATCTTAAAACTTATAAAATATAATAAGTTTTAAGATTAATAGTTTGAATTTTGCTAAAATATTATGTTAGAAACCTCCAGAAGAACCTCCGCCACTTGATGAACCACCACCAAAGCCTCCAGATCCACCTCCAGAGCCTCCGAAACCTCCACCATTTCCTCCGCCACGTCTACCAATTGAACTCCAAAATAATAATGTCAACATGAATTTAGTTATTCTTCCCCTATTAAGAATAAAGTCAAGAAAAACTAACCCAATAAACCCTATTACTAAAATTCCGCTTCCTTTGCTTGGTATGTTAGAACTTTTTTCATTTTGAGCAAGTTGAGTCACATTAACGTTCTTTTCTAATTTAACATTATATTCTTTAGCAATACTATCAGCAAGAGTTGAATATGCCGCCCTTAATCCCTCTCCATACTGTTTTTGTTTGAATTTTGGAACTGCGAGCTCATTCATAACTCTTGAAGAATATATATCTGTAACAGCACCTTCTAAACCTGTACCTACTTCTACTCTCCATTGTTTCTCTTTCATTGACAATAAAATTAATAAACCATTATTTTTATCCTTTTGTCCAATACCCCATTTTCTAAAAATACCATTAGCATAGGATTCTATAGGTTCTCCCTGTAGCGAATCTACAACAACAACAGTAGCCTGCGCTCCTGTTTTAGCCTCTAACTCCTTTCCTACTGATAAAATGTACTGCGCAGAGTTATTGTCTATTACCTTAGCGTAGTCATTAACATATTTTAATTCTGTAGCTTTTGGAAATTTAGGCTCTGCATTTGCCAAATTCATGGTTGTTATTGGGCTTAGTATAAATATGCTTATCATTAATACTAAAATAACTCTTATCGTCATTTTTCTCTTTCTAGATGTGCTTTTTGGATAATTATGAATATTCCTAATTAATTTAATTAAATAAGTCTTCATATTCTATCTCCTACTTAGTAAAATCAACTTTTGGTACTACTTTAGCCGATTCACTAGCTTTATAATATGGCTTGTCAGTAAATCCAAAGATTCCTGCAATTATTGAATTCGGGAACTTTTTAATTGTAGTATTATAATTATCAACACTTGTATTATAATCCAGCCTCGATATACCTACTCTGTTTTCTGTACCTTCTAGTGCTACTGATAAATCCCTAAAATTCTGACTAGATTTTAAGTCAGGATAGTTTTCTACAATTACTAAAAGCCTAGAAACTGCACCTCCAAGTTGGCTGTCTGCTTGTGCTTTGTCTGGTATCGTCTTCGCCCCTGCAAGTTTAGCCCTAGCATCTGCTATTTTTATAAATATGTCTTTTTCCTGAGAAGCATAACCCTTAACTGTTTGAACTAAATTGGGAATTAAATCAGACCTTCTTTGCAATTGTGTATCTATGTTTCCTTCTGCAACCTTTACTTTTTGATTTAAACTTACCATCTTGTTGTAGCCACCGATGATAGGCATTGTTATTACCAGAAATATTGCCACAACTATTGCAATCGTTCTTAACGTTTTACTCATTTTTATACCACCTTTCTATTACATAGAATATGTAATAATTATTAACTATTTAATGTAAATAATTATTAATTTAAACTTATCCTCATTTTACAATTTATGAACTTATTAAGTGTACTATACTAATTTGCTAATTATTCTTTAAAATTATGTATTATTTTGAAAAGATATTTTTCAATTCATTATACACTTGGCGATATCTTGTTAGACATTTAATTTATAAGTGCCTTACTTTCAATGACAGCAAAGGATTTACTCACATATTCTTCAGTTTTATAATTTCCCAATCTATTATTCATTCTAACTAAAAGGAGATTAAGTTTTAAAATATCCTTAAAACTTATACCTTTCAATTCCTCAAATATTAATAAATTCTTTTGATTTTTTATATAATCTTTTATTATCAATATTTCACCTGATTCTGATATATCTAAGTAATGAGCATTTTTTATTAAAGCTTTTTCTTTATGAATAAAATACTTACTATTTAGATTTTTTACTATTACATGAACCGTAGAGGGTGACCAAAAGCTAATTTCACTTAATTCACTGGACGTAATGCCTGGAAATGCAGCAATTATCCATAAAGCTCTAAGTTGAGCATAAGTTATATTAAATTCTTTAAGCGGCCCGCTATGATTGCTTTTAATAGTTAATATAAATGTTCTCAAAAGATTATATATAGTAATAGTCTTTTTTATAATACTGACTGTATTTGTATCATAACCCACCAACTCAATTTTCAAATTCATTTCATTAAGTCTTGCAATATACTCAAAAATAAACTCTTTATTCTCTTTTATTATAATCTGCGTAAATATATTTATTATAAAATCTAATTCTTTATGAGAAAATAATCCTATCAAATCAAACAGATAAATTTTTTTCTTCTTGTTTTGTTTATTTATATTAATAAACCAATTACCCTTTTCAGTTAACTGAAATTTATATAACTTTTTATTAATAGTTTCTTCTTTAAATATCAATTTTTTGTTCATTAAAATTTTAATCATATTACTAACAGTTGGAGAACTCCAGCATCCTATTCTTGCAACGTTACTAAGCGAAATCCCTGGAAAGACTTTAATAATCCAAAGAATTCTAAGCTGTGGCAACGTTATACCTGAAACCTCCACCGTCCTAGCGTAATTAGACTCAATTTTTAAAAAAGCATATCTTGCTTGATTATATAACGAATGTATATTAAACAAATACTCGTTTCGTTCCATAAAATATCTCCTTATATGCTAATTAGCATTTATATTAATTATTATTCCCATGTGCTTTTATATCATAAAACATTGTATCAAAAATTTTATATCAAATCAACAAAAGGATTTTGCCTTCACCTATTCTATAGTTAAAACAAAAAAACATTAGGTTTTAGTATTACAATAACCTATAATGTATTATACTGTTAAGTGTAGCCTTCACATTAAATTTGCTACACAAATAAAATTAGTGTAATTATAAAGGAGCGTCAAAAATGATATTTTCTAGTGAACCATCTCTTGATACTTTAGAAGAAGATTTGAGATATCTTAAATTACTGGCTAGCAAGTATCCTACAATTCCAGATGCTTGCACGGAAATCATAAATCTACAGGCTATTTTGAATTTACCTAAAGGAACTGAACATTTTATTTCAGATATTCATGGTGAATATGAATCCTTTGCTCATGTACTTAGGAATGCCTCTGGCGTAATAAAAAGGAAAATAAACGACATTTTCGGTAATTCACTCAGGGATTGTGAAAAGAAAGAACTAGCAACCCTTATATATTATCCTGAACAAAGATTAGAAATATCCCTTAGCGAAGAAGTGGATATAGAAGATTGGTACAAAATTACTCTTTATAAGCTTATTGAATTTTGTAGAATCATTTCATCTAAATATACTAGATCTAAAGTCAGGAAAGCACTGCCTCCAGATTTTTCGTATATTATTGAAGAATTACTTCACGAACAACAAAGCACCTTTAATAAACAAGAATATTACAATGGGATTATTGAAACCATAATTAAGATTGGAAGAGCTAAAGAATTTATAATTGCTATTTCAAATCTAATTCAAAGACTTACTATAGACAGGCTTCATATAATAGGCGATATTTATGATAGAGGACCTGGAGCACATATAATATTAGATACTCTTACGCATTACCATTCTATTGATATTCAATGGGGTAACCATGATATACTATGGATGGGAGCAGCAGCTGGCTCTGAGAGTTGCATTGCTAATGTTCTTCGCATTTCAACGAGATACGCAAATTTAGATACTATTGAAGAAGGTTATGGTATTAACTTATTGCCTCTTGCAACCTTTGCTCTAGATTTATATAATGATGATCCATGTAAGTCTTTTAAACCTAAAGTTTTTCTTGATAATAATTATAGAGAAAAAGACCTTACTTTAATGTCACGAATGCATAAAGCTATATCTATAATTCAATTTAAACTTGAAGGTGAAATAATAAAAAGGCGCCCTCATTATGAAATGCAATCTAGGTTACTTCTCAATGATATCGACTATGTAAAGGGTACCATATCCATTGATGGAAAAGAATATACACTAAACGACACTAATTTTCCAACTATAGACCCTAAGGACCCTTATAAATTAACTGAAGATGAAAGAGAACTTATCGACAAACTTAAATCTTCTTTCTCAAATAGTGAAAAACTTCAAGAACATATACGCTTTTTATATGCTAAAGGTAGCATGTACTCAAAATATAACTCGAATTTGCTTTACCATGGTTGTATTTCACTAAGCGAAGATGGTAGTTTTAAAAAGATGAAGATAGATAATATAACTTACAGTGGTAAAACCTATATCGATAGATCTGAGCGCTTAGCAAGAGAAGCGTATTTTGGAAAATGCGATTCAAAATCTAAGCTTTATGCTTTGGATTACATATGGTATTTGTGGTGTGGTGCTAATTCTCCTTTATTTGGAAAGGATAAAATGGCTACCTTTGAGCGATATTTTATAAATGACAAAAGCTCTCATAAAGAAATTAAGAATCCTTACTATAAATATAGAGATGATGAAACAATTTGCAATAAGATATTAACTGAATTCGGATTAGACACCAATGATTCACACATTATAAATGGTCATGTTCCCGTAAAAACTAAACAAGGTGAGAGTCCTATAAAAGCTAAAGGCAAACTTTTAGTTATTGATGGTGGTTTTTCTAAGGCCTACCAACCTGAAACAGGCATCGCAGGATATACCCTTATTTATAATTCCTATGGATTACTTTTGGCATCCCATGCACCTTTTGAATCTACACAAAAGGCTATTGATGAAGGTAAGGATATTATTTCTTCCACTATAGTTCTAGAAAAATCAACAAATCGTATACGTGTAATAGATACTGATGTAGGTCTAGAAATCAAGGATCAAATTAAAGATTTAGAGTTGCTTCTTATAGCCTATAGAAAAGGTCTTATTAAAGAACAACGATAACATAATATAAAACATTTAATAATATGTAAAATTTAAAGCCACTTGCCATTAAATTGACAAGTGGCTTTAAGCTTATTAAAGTTTACAATCTACAACCTAATATAGGTCATAATTTAATTAACCTAGCTAATATTACTACTTTCCGTCTTGCGAATTTAGCAATTGTTGTAATTTCTGAGCTTGCATTGCAGATTGTTCTGCAAATTCCCTGAATGTATTACTTACTTCTTCCCCTGATACCTCTCTTGCAAATGATTGATAATCTCTAGTATTTTCTTGCGCATCTAATAATTTTTTCATAATTGTGTCTCTAGTATTCATTTCCATATTTCATCACTCCTTCAGTATATTTTCCCACAAAAGATATTTTTTTATGTATTTTAATTTATAAATAATCAAAAATAAATTGGGAATCATATAATTTCCAATTTATTTTTGATTACAATAAATAACGTGATTTATACAGAAAGTATTAGATTTATTTTTATTTTTTTCCCACTTCTAACCAATTCTATTTTAACTACATCACCTGCTTTATGCGTAGCTTTGATCTTATTTATTTCCTCCACAGTTTTAATTTTTGTACCATCAAACTTTGTAATTATATCTGCAGCTTTTAAACCAGATTTTTCTGCAGCACTAGACTTTTGGATTTGTGATATATATACTCCAATTGGAATATTATACGCCTTAGAAATATCTTGAGTAATGTCTCTACAAGAAATTCCTATACTAAGAACTGGTTTAATTAAAGCGTCCATTTTAGGGTTTACTGTATTAATCGGTATTGAAAATCCCAATCCTTCTACACCTTCCTGACCTACTTTAGCAGTATTTATTCCTATAACTTGACCCTTAGAATTTACAAGTGGGCCACCACTATTTCCCGGATTAATTGCTGCATCTGTTTGAATGAATTTCAGATTCTTACTTTCAATACTTATTTGCCTATTAAGTGCACTCACAACACCTGTAGTGACAGATCCCAAGAATTCTTTTCCAAGCGGATTTCCTATTGCTACTACTGATTCTCCTACTTGAAGCATATCTGAATCTCCGAATTCAGCCACACCTGGAACTTTAGTATTGTCAGCCAATTTAATTACTGCTACATCAGCTGCAACATCATAATTAATTACTTTTGCAGAAACTTCCTTTCCATTGCTAAGTGTAACTTTAACATTTTGAGCACCACTTATAACATGATAGTTTGTTAAAATATATCCATTTTTATTAAATATTATCCCAGTGCCCACACCTTCTTGCTCAGAAGCTTGACCACTAATATCGCTACTTCCACTAGAACTTTTAGTGGAAATTGCAACTACCGAAGAACTTACTTTTTTCACAATTTCAGGTACGCTTAATTCTTGTGTACTTTTAGTAGTAATAAGCTGCGCATTTGTATTGCTAGAAACTTTTGTACTAGCTGCTTTAGAAATAACTGCAGTGCTTGTATTTTTTATTATATTTATTGTGACAATAGCTGAACCTACACCCCCTAGTGTAGAACAAATTAGACCAACAATTATGTATGATACTATTCTCTTTCTCATACCACCTTTGGCCCTTTTCACCTTTTTATCATCTATATTACTGTAATCATTATTTTCTAATTCAGTAGCCACAGTTTGACTTTGTTTTTCTTTATACTCATCATTGGGCACATTTGTCTTACTATTTTCGTTACCCGCATTATTACTGTTTTCAATTATGTTTTCATTTGTCTCATTATTATTTTCGTTCATATTATTCCCCCCCTTGTTTATCTTTATAATCAGATATAGGTGATTAACTTTATTTTTGTTATAATAGAATATAATTTTATATCCTCATTTTTATTTCAAAATATGAATCATCTTTGATTATATTTTAAAACATTCATGTTACAATTTGGTGACAAATTTGTTAACAAACTTTTAATAAATATCATTGTTTTTATAAAACTTCTTTTATTAGAATATATTTATTATAGC
>DHIM01000135.1:1969-2592 GCA_002403785.1 Clostridium sp. UBA4746 | reverse complement strand
CTAAAAGGCCACTGCTATGCAGTGGCCTTTTAGTCTAAACAGATTATGATATTTTAAATTTATTTTCAATATAAGCTTTAAATTTTTCTACAAAATTTAATTGATATTCATTTTTATTAGTTGCATTATTCAGCAAATTTAAGAAGGCTTTTTTATTGCACTTATTAATATTACCATAGTAATCCCTTGATATTTTCCAGTACCTTTGTGGGAAAGCTAAATAAACAAGAATATATTTATAATCATCTATGGTTAAAGGTAGTATTTTATCATATAATTCTAAAAAGCGTATAGCAAGCTCTAAATCCCATTTTGTACTGTCTCTTTTAAGTAGTCGTCTTAAAGAATAGGAAATATCATGAGCACAATAGTCTTTTCTACATTTATCAAAATCAATTACCCATATTTCATTATTAGTGTCAAAGATAATATTTTTATTAACATAGTCAAGATGGCACAATGATCTTGTAAGGTTACTAAGATTAATATCATAAGCAGTGTTTGCAGAAAACTTAGCTAGTTTACTGCTTGAATTAAAATGTTCAAGATATAGTTTTGAAAAGGCATCATTATATTTATAAGCTAAATTAGAATAATTAAGAAGGCTTTCGTAGTGTTTATAT
>DHIM01000135.1:0-1866 GCA_002403785.1 Clostridium sp. UBA4746 | reverse complement strand
AAGGCTTTCGTAGTGTTTATATATTGAAGGGCTCAAAGGTTTATAGTCCTCCTTCATAGAACTACCGCATATGGGTTTAAAATTAATACTTACTTTATGCATACTTGCAAGATTAGAACTGCATACTAAAACATGATCAATATTATCGTAGTCACATTTTATGCCGTTAATCCAGGGTGTAAGTATAAATAGCATATTATTATAGTTTACAAATCTACTATTTGTATTTGTTGGAAGAATTCTAGGCACCTTGATATTGTTCCTATATAACCATTCTATAGCTGAGTATACAAATAATAAATCTTTTATAGAATAATAAACTTTTTTTAAACAATAACATTCGTCGTAGTATTGCACTTTATATACAGCTCTTTGTTTATCAGTATCTTTAAATTTAATTTGTTTTATATCAGCATTGGTTAAGTTATATTGCGGTAAAATGTATTTTTTTACATTTTCTTCAGATAATAAATTTATGTTATTAACATTTTTAGCCGTAGAGGGCATCTTAACACTCCTAAAAAATTATTACATTACTAGAATATTAATAAAATTTAAATATTATACGTTTAACATAAAAAAAGGGAAATTAATTTGAAGTGTAGAATACTAACTAAAGTAACTTCAAAAAATAAAGAGCTACTAATCAACTGTTTTTTGAAGAGGCCTAAATTGAAGAAAACATAAATGTTTGCAAATATAGTTTTGGATTTAGGAGGGAATTTATGAATATACGCGAAAAAATAGAAATTAATGAAGGTAATTGTATTATACGATATGGTGCGTTATCCTTAAATTCAAAGGGTAGGAAAAAAATAGAGAATGAGGATGATATAAGAACATGTTATATGGTGGACAGAGATAGGATAATAAATTGTAAATCATTTCGTAGACTCAAGCATAAAACTCAAGTATACATAAAGACTAGCAGTGATCACTATAGAACAAGATTAACACATACATTAGAAGTTGCACAGATAGCAAAAACTATAGGCCGAGGTATAGGCTTAAATGAAGATTTGATAGAAGCTATAGCCTTAGGTCATGATATAGGACATGTACCTTTTGCTCATAATGGTGAAGAGGTGCTTAATGATATTCTGCCTGGGGGATTTAGGCATAACGAAAACAGCATTAGAGTGTTAACTAAAATAGAAAAACTAGGTGCAGGACTTAATTTAAGCGTGGAAGTACTAGATGGAATTCTTAATCATAGTGGTTTTTCACAGGAATATGGAAAGGCGAAAACATTTGAAGGTCAGGTTGTTAGATATAGTGATAAGATTGCATACGTAAATCATGATATAGACGATTCTATAAGAGCAAAATTGTTAACCGAGGCAATGTTGCCCCTAGGTGCTGTTGCGATATTAGGTGAAAATCATGGCACACGAATAGACACTTTAGTTAAAGATTGTATTTACAACACCATAAATAATTTAGATAATGGGAATATAGGTGTATCACTTAGTGAAAAAGTTGGAACTGCATTAGGAGATTTAAGAGATTTTATGTTTGAAAATATATACAAAGGTGAAATATTAAAGGAAGAAAGACAAAAAGCACAATTTGTGGTTACAAATGTGTTTACATATTACTTTAACAATCCATGTGCTATGCCAGATTTTTACAAAACCATAGTTAAGGAAGAAGGATTGCATACTGGGGTAGCTGATTATATTTCAGGTATGAGTGATGATTATTGTTTAATGCTTTTTAATAATATATATGTACCTAAATTTATTATTTATTGAAAAAATATGCATATATAAGTAATAATTAAAAAATATAAAACTAAAAATTTGCAAATAAAAAAATAAAAACAAAAAAAATGAAGGAAATTTGTGTTTTATAAAGAATATATTA
>DHIM01000205.1 GCA_002403785.1 Clostridium sp. UBA4746 | reverse complement strand
ATTAAATAATTTGATTTTTTTAATTGAAGCCCCCTTTAATTAAAGATATATTAAATAATCAACAATGCAAAAGACTAGTTTAATATTAAACTAGTCTTTTGCATTGCTGATTATTTAATATATCTTTAATTAAAGGGGGCTTCAATTAAAAAAATCAAATTATTTAATTACTATGTATTAATAATAACAATTAATTGTATTACAAGTATCAAATAATTATGTGAACACTATGTTATTTTAATAAATACATCTCATTTAGTAATCTAATTATGCCTAAAAAACTCACTCCAATATAGGAGTGAGTTAATACACAATGTAGCATCATGCCTAATCTAAAAAGTTTTACTCACCAAGATATGCACTTCGCACCGAATCATTAGTTAATAGTTCTTTTGAATCACCTTCTAAAACTATTTTTCCTGTCTCTAAAACATATGCTCTATTTGCAATTGAAAGTGCCATATGTGCGTTTTGTTCTACAAGTAAAATCGTAGTTCCTGTCTTATTAATTTCCTCTATTATAGAAAAAATATTTCTTACGACGAGTGGTGCAAGTCCCATAGATGGCTCATCAAGTAATAGTATCCGTGGTCTTACCATAAGAGCCCTTCCCATAGCTAGCATTTGCTGTTCTCCACCACTTAACGTACCAGCCACTTGTTTTATTCTTTCTTTAAGTCTTGGAAATTTGTCAAAAACCATATCATAATCTTTTGCTATTTCGCTCTTATCTTTTCTGATATAAGCTCCTAGTTCAAGATTTTCCATAACTGACATATTTGCAAAAATCCTTCTTCCTTCTGGTACATGAGCGATACCGAGCTTCGGGAGTTTGTACGACGCAGTGCTATGAATTGGCTTATCCTCAAACATCACACTTCCTGACTTTATTGGAATAAGTCCAGAAATAGCTCTTAATATTGAAGTTTTTCCAGCACCATTAGCGCCTATAAGTGTAACTATTTCTCCCTTTTCTACATGTACGCTAATATCATGCAATGCGTGTATTGCGCCATAATTTACATTTAACCCAACTATTTTAAGCATCAGCTACCTCCTCTCCAAGGTATGCCTCAATTACCTTAGGGTTTTTCTTTATTTCTTCAGGCGAACCCTGTGCAATTACTTTACCATAATCTACTACTATTATTCGCTCACAAACTCCCATAACGAGCTTCATATCGTGTTCAATTAATAATATAGCTATCTTGAATTCATCTCTTACAAAATTTATGAGTCCCATTAGTTCATGAGTTTCTTGAGGATTCATACCAGCTGCTGGTTCATCTAGCAATAACAATTTAGGTTCTGCAGCTAGTGCTCTAGCTATTTCAAGTCTACGCTGCTCTCCATAAGGAAGATTACATGCAAGCTCCTCTCTTTTTCCATCAAGTTTGAACACCTTAAGAATTTCCATAGCCTTACGTTCGATCTCTGTTTCCTCTCTATTAAATTTTGGAAGTCTAAGTATTGAATGGATCAAATTATATTTTACATTATAATTAAAAGAAATTTTTACATTATCTAAAACTGTTAGTTCCTTAAATAATCTTATATTCTGAAAAGTCCTAGCAATTCTTTTTTTAGTAATTTCATAAGGCTTTATGCCTTGTATAAATTCTCCATTAAATTCAATAGTTCCACTAGTTGGAGAGTAAACTCCTGTTAGCATATTAAAAATTGTAGTTTTTCCCGCTCCATTAGGTCCAATTAACCCTACAAGATCATTCTGCGAAAGGTTAAGTGAAAAATCAGAAACCGCTGTAAGCCCACCAAACTTAATTGTAAGATTATTTACCTTTAGTAGCGTCATCATTTACCACTTCCTTTTGAAAATTTATCGAAAATGCTCATAGATAATTCCTTTGTTCCCATCAGACCTTGTGGTCTAAATCTCATTATAATGATAAGTGCTAGTGGATAGATAATCATCCTATAATCATTCAAGAATCTTAAACCTTCTGGAAGAATTGTTAATATGCCAGTTGATAATATACTGCCTGTTAAACTTCCCATTCCCCCCATAACTACATACGTAACAAAATCTACTGATTTTAAAAAGTTAAATTGTTCAGGCTTAATATACATTAGATAATGTGAAAATAGTCCACCTGCAATGCCGGCAAAAAAGGAACCAATAACAAAAGCCATAATTTTATATTTTGTAGTATTAATGCCCATAGCTTCTGCAGCTATTTCATCTTCCCTAACAGACATCATAGCCCTTCCCTGAGATGAACGTGCTATATTATAAATTATTAAAATGGTAAATACCATTATAAAAAATACCCAAGCAAAATTTGTTTTCGGAGGTATTCCCGAAAGTCCCCTTCCTCCTCCAAGTTGGTCTATATTAGTGATCAAAACTCTTATTATTTCTCCGAAACCTAAAGTAGTTATTGCAAGATAATCACCTTTTAAACTTAATGTTGGAAGACCAATCAGAAATCCAATCAATCCAGCAAGTATCCCACCGAAAAGTAATGCAACTGGAAAAGGTACATTCAGCTGTATCGTAAGCATTGCAGCCGCATAAGCCCCTATGGACATAAATCCTGCATGTCCGAGTGTCAACTGTCCTGTAATTCCTATAATAAGATTTAAACTCACTGCAAGAATAACATTAATACAAATTAGTACTAATATTCTTGAATAATATCTATTCAAAATTTCTGTATCCATTAAAAATGTTAAAATAAAAAACAAGATAACACTGCAAATGAGCAATATAATTGTATTTCTAAGTTCTTTTTTCATTTTCATCACCTACACTTTCTCTCTGGTTTTCTTACCAAGAAGTCCAGAAGGCTTTACAATTAAAATTACAATAAGAATTGAAAACGCGATAGCATCTGAGTAACTAGATGAAATATAAACCTTACTAAATGTTTCAACGAGTCCCATTATTAGGCCTCCCCATAAAGCACCAGGAATTATACCAATTCCACCGAGCACCGCTGCTACAAAAGCTTTTAGCCCTGGCATTATACCCATATAAGGATCTATGCTAGAATATAAAATTCCTACAAGCACACCTGCGGCTCCTGCGAGTGCTGAACCAATTGCAAATGTTATAGAAATAATAGAATTTACATTGATACCCATAAGCGCTGCCGCATCCTTATCAAAAGAAGCTGCTCTCATGGCTTTACCTGTTTTAGTTTTAAAAACTATAAATTGCAGTATTACTACAAGAACAACTGATATCAAAATAATAATAATTTGACGATTATCAATACTTAAACCAGCAAAATGAATTACTTTTTGTGGTAAAAGAGTCTCTGGATATGTTTGTGGATCAGTAGTCATTTTTAATCTTACTAGATTTTCAAGAAGTACTGACATTGCAATTGCCGTGATTAGTATAGACAATTTTGGTGATTTCCTTAAAGGTTTATATGCTACTTTTTCAACAATTACACCCGCAAGTGCTGCTCCACCCATAGCTATTAATAGAGTAGGAATAAATCCAAAATGTAAATTTGTTGCGGCAAAAAATCCAAAATATGCTCCAACCATGAAAACATCTCCATGGGCAAAATTTATAAGTCCAATAATTCCATAAACCATTGTGTAACCTATTGCAATTAATGCATACACAAAACCCAGTGATAGGCCATTAATTACCTGTTGTAGAAATTCCATTTATTTCCCCCCCCATTTCTCAGACTTCAAATTATACATGTGCAGGCATACTCCAAGTTGTAAATAACTTGCAAAGCATGCCTGCCTATTTTCAAATTAAGGAATAAGTTTCTTTACGAAATTAAACTTGCCACCATCAACCTTTAAGATTACAGCTCCTTTGATTGCATCTCTATTAGCATCAAAAGAAACTTTACCAGATACTACTTCAAGATTAGTTTTTGCGAGTGCTGCTTTAATGCTTGGTCCATCTGTTTTACCAGCTGTTTTTATTGCCTCTACCATGATTTTTGCAGCATCATAATTTAAAACTGCCATAGCATCTGCATTTGTACTATATTTTGCTTTATATTCTTTTTGAAATGCAACAACGAGTGGTGCCGTATCACCTGCTGAGTAATGATCAGATATATAAGAATTATTAACTGCAGTTCCACCAACCTTAAATAATTCTGCTGAATCCCATCCATCTCCACCAAGTAGAGGAACATTTATATCTATAGCTCTTGCTTGCTTTGCAATATTACCAACCGTTGAATAATAATCTGGAAGTAATATTACATCTGGTTTTGTTGGTTTTATTTTTGTAAGTTGTGCTTTAAAATCTTTATCGTTTGTAGCATATGTTTCTTTTGCAACTATTTTTCCACCAGCAGCTTCAAAACCTTTTGCGAAGAACTCAGCCAAACCCTTAGAATAATCATTACCATTATCATAAAGAATAGCAGCTGTTTTTGCCTTTAAATCTGTCGCTGCAAATTTTGCTATAACTGTACCTTGAAAAGGATCTATAAAGCAAGCTCTGTAAACATATTCTCCACCCTTTTTAGTAACATCTGGGTTAGTTCCTGATCCTGTTATCATTGGCACCTTACTTTGAGTAGCTATTGGTCCTAGTGCTATACAAGAACCACTTGTTAATGGTCCAACTATTGCCACAACATTGTCATTAGATATGAGTTTTGTACCAACTGTTGTTGCAGTATCTGGTTTACCTTCATCATCTTCAAAAAGAAACTTAATTTTTCGTCCATTAATTCCACCAGCTTTGTTCACTTGATCTTCCAATAATTTTATACCATTTTGACCAGATTTTCCAAAAGATGAAACTTGACCAGTAAGTGGTAATACAACTCCAATTTTAATATCTCCAGTAGTTGATGAACCCTTAGCTCCACATCCTGCAAGTAAACCCACAGTCATAGCCATAGATAATAATAAACAAGCTTTCTTTTTGAACATTTAATAACCCCCTAAATTCTAGTAACTTTTCACAAAATATAATTTTAATTTTTGCCCATATATTGGTCGCAATATATTATGAACCTGTCTCTTATACACA
>DHIM01000322.1 GCA_002403785.1 Clostridium sp. UBA4746 | reverse complement strand
GTATAGGTTAGTATTAGGTAATGATAAGAATTAGTATATATGTTTAATCATTTAGAGAGGAAGTGGATGCTGGAAACTTCTTGATAAATATATTGAAGCTATCTTTGAACCTTTTGTTGTTGAGAGATATTGCAAAGTAATTAAATTATTTTAATTATGAAGTGATATAATTAGGGTGGTAACGCGGAAAACTTTCGTCCCTTGTTTTAGGGAAGTGAAGTTTTTTTTATATTTAAGCATATATAAATAATCGGAGGAGATATTATGGAAAAATTAGGTTTAAATGAAATTAGGGAATCCTTTCTAAACTTTTTTGAAAGTAAAGGGCATCTTAGACTAGAGAGTTTTCCACTAGTACCTAAGAATGATAGTAGTTTATTACTTGTAAACGCAGGTATGCAACCACTTAAACCATATTTTACAGGAATTCAAACACCACCTAATACTAGAATAACTGATTGTCAAAAGTGTATTAGAACAGGAGATATTGAAAATGTAGGGAAGACATCAAGACATGGTACTTTCTTTGAAATGCTTGGAAACTTCTCTTTTGGTGATTATTTTAAAAAAGAGGTTATTCCATGGGCTTTTGAATATGTAACAGAAGTTTTAAATATACCAAAAGAAAGTTTGTACATAACTATATATTTAGAGGATGATGAAGCTTTTAATATCTGGAGTAAAAACACCGATATTGATCCTTCACGTATTTTTAGATTGGGAAAAGAAGATAATTTTTGGGAAATAGGTCAAGGACCTTGTGGACCAAGTTCAGAGTTGCACTATGATCGGTTTGTAGAACTTGGGCAAATAAAAACTGAAGAAGAGTTTATTAAAGCGGGAAATGAAGATAGAGTAATAGAATTTTGGAATTTAGTATTTACTCAATTTGATAAAGACGAGCAAGGTAATTACAACAAATTAAAGAATCCAAACATAGATACAGGTATGGGTCTTGAGAGAATAGCTGCCATAATGCAGAGAACTGATAGTATCTTTGAAATAGATACTATAAATAATATTTTAGAAGAAGTTTCAAGGGTTTCAGGTGTAAAATGTGGTAAAAGTCACACAGAGGATATATCTTTAAAAATTATAACTGATCATGTTAGAAGTACAACATTCATGATATGTGACGGTGTTCTCCCATCTAATGAGGGAAGAGGGTATGTCCTACGACGACTAATTAGACGGGCAGCAAGGCATGGTAGACTACTTGGAATTAAAAACATTTTTTTAAATGAACTTTGTAATACTGTTATTAAAAATTCATTTAAAGCATATCCAGAATTAGAAGAAAAAGCATCATATATTAAAAAGGTTATAAAAATTGAAGAAGAAAGATTTTTAGAGACTTTAGATTCAGGTATGGATATATTAAAAGTATATATAGAAGAGCTTGAAAGTAATGACGTTAAAATTTTAAGTGGAGATAAAGCCTTTAAATTATACGATACATATGGTTTCCCATATGAACTTACGGAAGAAATATTACAGGATGCAGGTATAAAAATTGATCTAGATAAATTTAATACTGAAATGCAAAGTCAAAGACAAAGAGCAAGAAATGCTAGGGGACAGTCAAATTATATGGGTAGCGGAGAAAATGTACTTAATTTGATTCCTAAAAACATAGAAACAAAGTTTGATGGTTATAATAAGATTGAGTTGCAATCTAAAGCTAAGGTATTAATTAAGGGCGAAGAACTTGTTACAGAACTTTCTGAGGGGTCAAAAGGGAGTATTGTAACAGGAGTTACACCTTTCTATGCTGAAATGGGAGGTCAGATTGGAGATAAGGGAATAATATATAATGATAATTTTAAAGCAGAAGTTTATGATTGTCAAAAGAATGTATCGGGTAAAGTTGTACACTTTGTTAATATACAAGAGGGAACATTGCTAGTAGATGAATTAGTAACTCTTAAGGTTGACGAGGATAGAAGATCTGCAATTTGTAAAAACCATACTGCAACTCACATGCTACAAGAAGCATTAAAAAGGGTTTTAGGTGAACATGTTCATCAATCAGGATCTTATGTAAATGAAGATAAATTAAGGTTTGACTTTACTCATTTTTCTGCACTTACGGAAGAAGAAATCACTAAAGTTCAACAAAATGTAAATGACAATGTTATGAAAGTATGTAAGGTTGATACTAAAGTAATGACAATAGAAAAAGCTAAGGAAAGTGGAGCTATAGCTCTATTTGATGAAAAATATCAAAATGATGTTAGAGTAGTATCAGTAGGTGAGTATAGCAAAGAATTATGTGGTGGTACTCATGTTAAAAACTCAGGGGAAATCGGACTATTTAAAATTTTATCTGAAGTTGGAGTAGCGTCAGGTGTTAGAAGAATTGAAGCTATAACAGGAAGTAAATATATAAAATATGTAGAGGATAAAAATGATCTATTAAAAGGTATTTCTAATACATTAAAATGTTCAGAAAAAGATATAATAAATAAATTACAAACTCAATTGGATGAATTAAAAGATAAAGAAAAGGAAATAGTGTTATTAAAAGGCAAATTAGCTAGTTCTTCAGTAGATGAAATGTTAGATAATATTAAAGAGGTTAAAGGTGTCAAGGTAATTTGCGGAACAGTGCGAGATATGGACGGAGATGCTTTGAGAAATTTAGCTGACAAACTTCGGGATAAACTTGGCGATGGTGTAGTTGTACTAGGAAGCAGTATAAATAAAAAAGTGCAATTTGTCGCAATGGCATCTAAGTCTGCAACAGAAAAAGGAATACATTGTGGAAAAATAATTAAAGAAGTTGCTAAAATAGCTGGTGGCGGTGGTGGTGGTAGACCTGACATGGCAGAGGCAGGTGGAAAACTTCCTGAAAATTTAGATAAAGCAATAGATAATGTATGTCCCATAATTGAAAGATTGGTAAAATAGTATACTTTTTGTAACAGTTGTTTTATAATATAAGTAGTAAGAAGTAATTGTATAATGTTAGTATGTAATTATGGAACTTTTTGTAACTAAAGAACTGTACTATATTACCAAGTGATTTCCTAATATACTTAAGTAGGTTGAATTACAGTGTTTATCATATCATAAGGGAAGGGGTGTATAGAATGGATATTAATCAAAATACAGTCCAATTTGATTTTGTAAAAGATAAAAAGGATTTAACAAAAACTATTTTGACTGATGTATATAATTCACTTATAAAAAAGGGGTATAACCCAGTAAATCAAATGGTAGGATATTTAATTTCTGGAGATCCGACATATATAACGAACTACAATGGAGCAAGAGCGTTAGTAAGAAAGCTAGAGAGAGATGAAATACTCGAAGAAGTTTTGAAAGCTTATCTAGACATAAAAAAGTAGAATGCCCATATGGGCATTTTATTTTTTGAATATTAGCTTTATTGAAGGAGTATGAATATGAGAATATTAGGTTTAGATATTGGAGACAGGACAATAGGTATAGCTGTATGTGATCCATTAGGATTAACAGCACAAGGCATTACAACAATTAAAAGGAAAAGCATAGTTTTAGATATAGAAGAAATTGATAAAATATGTAAACAATATAATGTAGAAAGTTTTGTATCAGGGCTCCCGAAAAATATGAATGGCACTATAGGACCACAAGGGGAAAAAGTTCAGCGCTTTTGTGAGAAGCTTAAAGAAACATTAAATTTGCCAATAAAAATGTGGGATGAAAGATTAACTACAGTTGCTGCGAATAGAGTAATGCTAGAAGGTGATTTATCTAGAGCAAAAAGAAAAAAGATTGTGGATAAAATTGCCGCTACATTTATTTTGCAAGGATATTTAGACAGTTTAGGTACACGTTTATAAAACCCATGGTTACATAATAGGGAATTCGAATTAAGATATTATAATTATATAATTATATAATTTGAAAGGAGAAAATAGAATGGATAATAATGTTGAAACTATACTGTTGTACGACGAAGAGGGTAAAGAAATAGAATTTGATGTACTAACGAAATTGGACATTGAAGACAAGGAATATGTTATAGTTGCACCGACTGGAGAAGAGGATATTGATGCAATTGCACTAAGAATTGATAAGGATGCAGAGGGTAACGATATTTTAGTTACTATTGAAGAGGATGAAGAGTTTGAAATGATTTCAGAAGCTTATGATGCAATTTCTTCTGATGAGATTTAAATTACAGTTCAGAAGAAAGACTTTAAATAAGTAACTTGAGTGAAATTTTAGTCTGATTTAACCTGTTTTCTTAAAACTAAATGATTATCAATTGACAACAACGTAATAAAGTATTAAACTATACATATAGTAAATATGGTTACAATGTTGAATCGAATGATAGTTGTAGAAAAGGGGTATATATATGTCAAAAGTATCTCCAGAGAGCGTTGAGAGTTTAAAAGAATCTTTAAAACAAGAGGGATATAAGCTAACTCCACAGAGAAGAGCTATTCTGAATGGAATAATTAAGAGTGAAGGTAGCCATCTTACAGCGGAAGAACTATATGATCTAGTTAAGGCTGACTGTCCGGAAATAGGGTTAGCTACAATTTATAGAACGGTTCAACTTTTAGAAGAAATGTGTGTAATAAGAAAGTTCGATTTAGATGATGGTTGCAGTAGATATGAACTTAACCATGAAGACGAACACCATCAACATCATCACTTAATATGTAACAGATGTGGTAAAGTATTAGAAGTACAAGGAGATTTACTTGAGGAACTAGAAACAATTGTTGAAAAAAAGTATAATTTTAAGATAGAAGATCATAGTTTGAAATTTTATGGTGTTTGTGAAAAGTGTATAGGTAAATAACATATAGACTTATATGGGATAATGAGATGAAAAAACTAATTAAATGATGCAATTAGAGTAAATTTATCATTTTTAATAATGAATAATAGACATAGTTGACTTTTTTGCAAGATAATATTAGAATAAGTATAGTAAGTGCGAAAATTGGATACTTAAAGACGTATCCAATTTTCGTTTGTGTAAAATGTGTAAACACACGAAAAAAATTGGAGGATTAATATGAATTTATTTACAAGAAATGATGTTAGAAATATAGCAATAATTGCTCACGTAGATCACGGCAAGACAACACTTGTGGATGCACTACTTAAACAAAGCAATATTTTTAGAGCAAATGAAAAAGTACAAGAAAGAGTAATGGACTCTAATGATTTAGAGAAAGAAAGAGGAATAACGATTCTTTCTAAAAATACCGCAGTAATGCATAATGGAATTAAAATTAATATAGTTGATACTCCTGGACATGCAGATTTCGGCGGAGAAGTTGAGCGAGTACTTAAGATGGTTGATAGCGTACTTCTTGTAGTTGATGCATATGAAGGTCCGATGCCACAAACAAAATTTGTTTTGAAGAAGGCATTAGAATTAAACCTTAGACCAATAGTAGTTATTAATAAAATTGATAGAAAAGATGCTCGTCCAACTGAAGTTCTTGATGAAGTTTTCGATTTATTCGTTGAACTTGGTGCTGATGATGAACAACTTGACTTTGCAATAATTTATGCTTCTGCTAGAGAAGGCTTTGCTAAATTAGAGGTTGATGAAGTTAGCGATAATATGGAACCATTATTTGATTCTATAATAAAAAATGTAAAGGCTCCAGAAGGATATTTAGATATGCCACTTCAAATGCTTGTAACAACTATTGATTATAATGAGTATGTTGGTAAAATTGGAATAGGAAAGATTGAAAGAGGAACAATTAAAAGAAATCAACAAGTTGCACTTATAGCAAAAGATGGTACAATAAGCAATGTTAAAGTTTCAAGTCTTTTCGTTTATGATGGACTTAAGAGAGTAGAAACTGAAGAAGCAATGCTTGGTGATATCGTAGCAGTTTCTGGTATTCCAAAAATAAATATTGGAGAAACAATAGCTGATGCTACTGCTCCAGAGGCACTTCCATTCGTTGAAATAGATGAGCCCACATTGAATATGAATTTCATGGTTAATAATTCTCCTTTTGCAGGTCAAGATGGAACATTTGTTACATCAAGACACATAAGAGATAGACTTACAAAAGAACTTGAAACAAATGTTAGTTTAAGAGTTGCAGAAACAGAAGCAGCAGATTGTTTTGAAGTAAGTGGTAGAGGAGAACTTCACCTTTCAGTTTTAATTGAAACCATGAGACGTGAAGGATTTGAATTTCAAGTTTCAAAACCAAATGTTATATACAAAGAGGAAAATGGTCACAAATTAGAACCAATTGAGTATCTTACAATTGACGTACCAGAAGAATTTATGGGCGTAATAATGGAAAAATTAGGACCTAGAAAAGCAGAAATGGTAAATATGACTTCTGCAATAAATGGATACACTAGATTAGAATTTAAAGTTCCATCAAGAGGATTAATAGGATTTAGAAGTGAATTCATGACTGATACTAAGGGTAATGGTATAATGAATCATGTTTTAGATGGTTATGATAAATATAGAGGAGATATCCCAGATAGAAGTAGAGGTTCTTTAGTTGTATTTGAAACAGGGGAAACAATTACTTACGGATTATTTAATGCCCAAGATCGTGGTACTCTGTTTCTAGAACCAGGTGTAGCTGTATATGAGGGAATGATAGCAGGGGAATGTGCAAGAAGTGGAGATATGGAAATAAATGTTTGTAGAAAGAAACAGTTAACAAACACTAGATCTTCAGGAGCAGATGAATCACCAAAACTAGTTCCAGTAAAACCAATGTCACTTGAACAGTGCTTAGAATTTATAGCAATCGACGAGCTAGTTGAAATTACACCTCTAAATATTAGAATGAGGAAAAAATTATTAGACTCAGGTGAAAGAAAAAGAGCAGGTAGCAGAAAAAGTAAATAAACAAAAGTGAATAATTTTATTATTGAAAAAGAAAACCGGAAGATTAATTTGGAAGGTTTTCTTTTTCAATTTACATATTAAATTAAAGATACAACACAAGTACATTAGTTAACTTGTGTTATTGGATTTTTGGAGGAAATTAAATGAGTGGAGTAACATATGATTATATGGAACAATATATAAGAGAACTGATTCCAAGTAATATTGGTATTTTAGATGATTTGGAAAAATTTGCTCTTGAAAATAGAGTTCCTATAATTCAAAAAGAAACTGCTAAATTTTTACAAGTAATAATAACTATGAATAGACCGAAAAAGATTTTAGAGCTAGGTACCGCAATTGGCTACTCTGCTATTTTAATGAATTTAGCTCTTGGTGGGCTAAATGAAATTACAACTATTGAAAGAGACGAAAAAATGATTGATATTGCAAATAAAAATATAGAAAAGTACGGACTACAAAATAAAATTACTATTCTAAAAGGAGATTGCCTTGAAATTTTGGAAAGTCTTCAAGGTGAATATGATATGATTTTTATGGATGCAGGTAAAGCACACTATAACCATTTTCTTCCTCATTGCTTGAGGCTCTTAAAAAAAGAAGGAGTTCTTATTGCTGATAATGTACTTTTTCGAGGAATGGTTGCATCGAAAGACCTTGCAACACGTAGAAAAGTTACTATAATAAAACGGATGAAAAGTTATCTAGAACTAGTATCAAATGATAATGAACTTATAACTTCTGTAATACCAATGGGTGATGGAATCTCAGTTACAGTAAGAAAGAATACAATGAGTAGCAAGGAGGAATGAAGCTAATGAAACCAGAAATACTAGCACCTGCAGGTAATCTAGAAAAGTTAAAAGCAGCAATAAATTTTGGCGCAGACGCAGTTTATTTAGGTGGAAGTAAATTGAATTTAAGAGCTTTTGCAGATAATTTTAGTAACGAAGATTTAAAAGAAGGAATAGACTTTGCGCATTTGAGAGGAAAAAAGGTCTATGTTACATTAAATGTATTTCCTCACAATGATGATTTAGAAGGTTTAGAAGATTATTTGAAAGAATTATATGAACTAGGCGCAGATGCTATCATTGTATCTGACCCAGGAATTATTATGACAGCAAGGGAAGTTGTACCAAATCTAGAAATTCATTTAAGTACTCAAGCTAACAATGTAAACTACAAATCTGCTATTTTTTGGCATAAACAAGGAGTTAAAAGAATTGTACTTGCAAGAGAATTATCTCTAGTCGAAATTAAAGAAATAAGAGCAAAGTTACCTGATACTTGTGAACTTGAAGCTTTTGTTCATGGATCTATGTGTATGTCATATTCAGGAAGATGTCTTATGTCGAATTATATGACAGGTAGAGATGCAAATCGTGGGCAATGCGCTCAGCCGTGTAGATATAAGTATTTCTTAATGGAAGAAAAACGAGATGGAGAATACTTCCCTATAATTGAAGATGATAAAGGCACTTACATAATGAATTCAAAGGACTTATGCATGGTAGAATATATACCAGAGCTTATAGAATCAGGGATAGCGTCCTTCAAGATAGAAGGAAGGATGAAAAGCTCATATTATGTTGCGTCTGTCTGTAAATCTTATAGAGAGGCTGTAGATGCGTATATAGAGGATAAAGCAAATTATAAATTTCAGAAGAAATGGATGGATAATCTCTTAAAACCTAGCCACAGACAATATTATACTGGATTTTATTTTGGAGATCCAAACAAACAGATATATGAGTCTTCGTCATATATTAGAGATTATGATATAATTGGGGTTGTTCGCGGATATAATGAAAAAAATAATATTGCAACCATTGAACAAAGAAATAAAATATATGTTGGAGATATTGTTGAAGTCTTAAGACCTGTAGGAGATAATGTTTTGATTATGCTTAATGATATGAAAAATTCAAAGGGAGAAAACATACCTTCTGCCCCAAGCGCTCAAATGTTATTTACTGTAAATGTAAAAGAAAAACTTTGTGAAAATGATATACTTATTAAGTCTAAGGAGAAAAAATAATGAATGGCCCTATACTAATCGGGATAACCGGAGGGACAGGCTCAGGGAAAAGCACTATTGCTAGAGAAATATATAAACATTTTGATGATAAATGTATTGCTATGATTGAGCAAGATTCTTATTATAAAGATCAGAGTGACCTCTCTTACGACGAAAGAATAAAAACAAATTATGATCATCCAGATGCTTTTGATACAGAGCTCTTAGTGAAACATTTAAATCTTCTTCTAGAAGGGAAAGCTATTCAAAAGCCCATATATAATTTTGAAATACATAACAGAATAGAAGAAACAGTTTCTGTAAAGCCTAGAGAAATTATTATATTTGAGGGTATTCTTATACTCCAGGAAAAAATTCTTCGTGATCTGCTAGATATTAAAATATATGTAGATACGGATGCAGATGTGAGATTTATAAGAAGACTTACAAGGGATATTAACGAGCGGGGAAGAACAACAGATTCTGTTATAAAACAATATTTAAATGTGGTTAAACCAATGCATGAACAATTTACTGAGCCCACCAAAAGATATGCAGATATTATTATACCTGAAGGTGGACATAATAAAGTAGCTATAGATATTATTACTGCAAACATAAGTCAAATACTTCAGAAACAACAAAATCAAAAATAACAATTCTACAGTATAAAACATCTCATTCTAGGCGAGAATTAGTCTAGGGGAGGTGTTTTTTTGAATAGTAGAAATAATATATTTGGTTATTCAAATCATAGAAGTGAAATTAAAAAAAGAACCTGGGTAGTAATGGGTTTATTTATGATATTATTTTGTTTGTTAATTTGGAGGATTGCAAATTACATGTATTTTAATTCTCAGCCCTTAAAAACTATGGCTGATGCACAATATACTATAGATGAGAATTACGGTCCTAAATATAGCTTAACGGACTGCAATGGTCGTGATCTTTTAACTTATCAAGAAAACTATTATGCAATTATTGATCCAGTGGATTATTTAAGATTTAATGAATATACCAGCAAATATGATATGGAAGCTTTAACTATTACGTTGCGAAACTATGATAAAAGCTATGATTTAGAAAAGATTAAAGGTACTGGCACTGGGGAGAAACTAAGATATAAAATTGATAAAGGGACTTACGATAAACTTAAGGATATAAAAAAAGTAAAAGGGTTTTATACTTTTAAATCTAATGATGTTATCAAGGATGGGTATTGGAAAATCGAAAATGTATTAACAAACACAACATACAATAAAGTAAATGTTGCTAATCCTGTATCTAAAAGCGGGGATTCTTTAGAAATGCAAATATATAACAAAACTAAAAATAATGAATACACAAAAATTAGGTTTTCTAAAGGAGTTAATGGTGAAATATCTACAGGTAAAATTATTAAACCTAAAAGCAATGTTAATGTAAGGCTTACAATAAATAAAGAAATTCAAGATAAGATTGAAACTATTCTTCACGAGGAAAAATATGAGCAAATTGGTGTTGTACTAATGGAAAGTAGTACTGGAAAGATAAGAGCTATGGCCCAAAAAGATGATAATGCCTATAATGCAAATTTAGGATATCCAAGTACGAATGGTGCATTACCAGGATCAATTTTTAAAGTTATTGTGGAACAAGCTGGGCTAGATATGAATTTAATAACAAAAAATGAAATAACTACAATAACCCCCGGTTTATTCCCAAAAGATGCTCATAACTACAAAGGCAAGACTCAATTTACAGTTGGAGAGGCACTACGTGATTCTTTAAATAACATATTCGCTCAGATAGGTAAAAAGATAGGTTATCAAAATATGAAAAACTATGCAAAAAAGCAAGGGATGATTGAGGAAAAAGTATTAGATCTTCAGCAAGAGGAAAGTGGTAAATTTGATGAAGATGTTAGTTCATCAAGTGAAAAAGATGTTATATATCAAGCGGCAATAGGGCAGAAGATGAGAATAACACCTTTAGAAGCACTTAGTATTCCGAGTACTATTATTAATAATGGGATATATGTACATCCTAGCATAATAGATGCATACGTAAATGACAATAACGAAGTAATAGAAAATTTTACCTCTAAAAATTCAAGAGTTTTAAAAACTGAGACTGCGCAAAAAGTGGCACTTGATATGATAGATGTAGTAAATAATGGCACAGGAATTAAGACTAAAATACAAGGGATGAATATAGGCGGTAAAACAGGCACTACCGAGTATAAAGAAAATGGAATAGAAGGTTCTGATGGATGGTTTGTTGGTTTTTTCACTTTAAATGATATTAATTATTCTATGGTTGTATTTGTAAAACACATAGATGCAAATCAAGTAGAGGGTATAGGTAGTCAAGGTGGTGGAGATACAGCTGCTCCAATATTTAAAAAAGTAGTCAATGCAATTAAAGCTATGGACTAAAGAAATCAGTAAAATAATTAAATTAATTTCTATGTACAGGCACTTTTAATAAAATAAATCATATTATATTAATAAGCTCTATTAGGAGGAACACCTGTGTTTTTCATGAATTGTTTATTGAATATGATAGGAAATGTCACATTTTTGACAGCTTATATAACTGGAAGTAGTTCATTTCCTCAACCATTAAGTGAGGAAGATGAAAAATCCTATTTAGCAAAATTAAAGGATGGTGATTTACTAGCAAAAGGCATATTAGTTGAACGAAATTTAAGACTAGTTGCACATATAGTAAAAAAATATTCTTATCCGGGAAAGGATGTAGATGACCTCATATCGATTGGAACTGTAGGACTCATAAAAGCCATTGATTCATTTGATACAAATAAGGGAACAAGGCTTGCCACATATGCTGCAAGGTGTATAGAAAACGAGATACTTATGCTTATTCGCAATAATAAGAAAACAAAAGGTGAAGTATACCTCCAGGATCCTATTGGTATTGATAAAGAGGGAAATGAGATATCTCTTATGGATGTATTAAGTAGTGATGAAGATTCAATAATAGATATAGTAGAAAGCAAAATACAAATTAAAAAACTTTATAGTATGATAAATGTAGCTTTAATGGATAGAGAAAAAATGATAATTCAAATGCGTTATGGATTACTTGATGGTAACCCTCGAACCCAAAGAGAAATTGCAGTAATTTTAGGGATTTCTAGGTCCTATGTTTCTAGAATTGAAAAGAGAGCATTGAAGAAACTAAATAAGGAATTAAATAGTACTAATAAAAATAGGCTAAATAATTTTAATAAATTGTAACAACTATGGTATAATTGTAAATTGTACACCATGAGATTTAATAATGTGTGTCCAATTTGTATTAAATCTACAAAATATTTTAGTGAAAAATATTTTATAACTAAATTTATTTGTTATATAAACAAAATTTATGTGGTTAGGTGAAGAAATTTGAGCTGAATTGTAAATGTCTAATTCATTTTAAAAATTCAAACTGAAACTGCCATAGATATTTGAAAAACTTCATTAGAAGAACAGGAGGACCAATCATGATACCTCTTAATGAATTACTAGAAAAAACCACGAAGCAAAATGCATCGGATTTGCATCTAACAGTTGGATCGGTACCAGTTATTAGAGTTAATGGTCATTTAATACGAGTAGGGGAAGAAAAATTAACTCCAGCAGATACTGAGAAATACTCACGAGAAATTTTAGAAGATTTTTATGAAGAATATTATGCAAATGGGGAAATTGATACTTCTTATTCTATTGGAGGTCTTGGAAGATTTAGAGTTAATGTGTATAAGCAAAGAGGAAGCGATACTATAGCTATTAGAGTAGTTGCACTAAAAATACCTACGCTCAAACAACTTGACCTTCCAGAAGTAGTAAGGTCTCTTACTACAAAACAAAGAGGTTTAGTTTTAGTGACAGGGCCTACAGGAAGTGGTAAAAGTACAACGCTCGCTGCTATGGTTAATGAAATTAATTCTACTAGAGCATGTAATATTATAACCCTTGAGGACCCTATTGAATATTTGCACAAACACAATAAATCTATTATTAATCAAAGAGAAATTGGGAAAGACAGTAAGAATTATAAAAATGCTTTAAGAGCTATACTTAGAGAGGATCCAGATGTAATATTAGTAGGCGAAATGCGAGATCTTGAAACAATTTCAATTGCTATTACCGCAGCTGAAACTGGACATTTGGTTTTCTCTACATTACATACTATTGGTGCAGCTAAAACAGTAGATAGAATAGTGGATGTATTTCCTCCACACCAACAGCAACAAATCAAAGTACAATTAGCTGCTGTAATGCAAGGAATAATTTCGCAGCAATTAATACCTAAGATAAATGAAAACGGAAGAGTTGCAGCTCTCGAGATAATGATATCAACCCCTGCAATTCAAAATCTTATTCGCGAAGGTAAAACACACCAATTACAGTCATGTGTTCAAACTGGAGGTAAATATGGTATGAAAACTATGGATATGTCGATTGCAGAGTTATATAAAAAAGGTACCATATCTAAAGATGAAGCAATGACTTACTCAGTTGACAATGAAATGATGGTTCGAATGTTATCACTTTAGTCAGCAACGTAAAAGAAAGCTAAAAGTATATAAGAAATATAGCTTTTATCTTTCTTTTTATTTTAATGTAAAAAACAGATGTTATTCTGTTTGGATAAACTTTCTTAGCAATATAATATTGCTTTTTCTATATATTGCTATTATACTTAGTCTAGAAGAACAAGTTAGCTTTTTAACATCATTAATTTAATGTAGTTTACTAATTTGAAATTAAGTTTATATATATCCGCAAATATACAATAAAATGTAATTAGTTTTAATTGTATTTATATTTATAATAAATAT
>DHIM01000032.1 GCA_002403785.1 Clostridium sp. UBA4746 | reverse complement strand
GAATTAAGTGAAGATGAAGAAATATCAGTGAAAGAAAAGGAAGTAATATTAATAGATTTGAAAAAGATATATGAAATGAGTACAAATTTTGAATATAAAAAAACAGAAGAAGAATACGATAAAAGAATTTTATCATTGGAAGAATATCTAGATTTGAGTAAAGAAGTTTCCATATATTCAGTAGACGATAAAAAAATAATACATTCCATATGTATTAATTATCAAAAGCATATAGACAGTAAAAATTTATATGACGATAATGATCTTGCTGGATTAGGCATGATGAAATTAAGTGAAAAACCTTTTCAGTATTTAGTTGTTGACGAGGTACAGGATTTGACTGAATTACAGCTCTATTTTTTATATAATCTCGTTGAGAATAAAAAAAACATTCTATTTACAGGAGATATTCACCAGATAATAAATCCAACATACTTTAGTTGTGGTAGGTTGAAAAAGTTATTTTCAATTAATGGTAAAAAAATATATGAGAGATATCTAACTAAGAATTATCGTAGTCAAAAAAATATAGTTGATCTTGCAAATAAGCTCGCGAGCATTAGAAAAAAAAATATTGGAAAATTGAATCAAGAAAGTGAGTTGTTAGTAGACACTATAAATAGAGGACACCCATTGGTATGTTTACGTAAGGATAACAATAGTCTAAAACAAATGCTATTAGCAGTTAATGAAAAAGCAAATGCAGCTACGATTGTATCTGATAATGAAGATAGGAGATATCTAGAAAGCATTATGGGACATCAGGCGAATAATATATATACAGTTGCAGAGATAAAGGGTCTAGAGTTTGAATATATTTTTTGCTATAATCTTATAGGAAAATATTCTACCTATTGGGATGATATTTTTTGTAAAAGAGCGAAAAAAAACGTTAAATATCGTTATTATTTTAATATGTTCTATGTTTCAATTACACGCGCAAGAAAATATTTATGTGTTTATAATGAAGTAGAAAATGAGTATTTAAAAAAAGAATTATCTCAATTATTTGAACTTGTTGATGGGTTTAAAGCAGATTTTTTATACTTAGAAGGTGAGGATAATGAACCCTTTCATTGGGAGAGTAGAGCGAAGAAACTTGAAGAAGCTGAAAAGTTTGATAAAGCAATTTTATCATATAAAAAAGCAAATTCGGATAATAAAAACATTCTTCGGTGCGAAGCGAAATTAAAAGCGAAAGAAAAAAAATATGATATTGCAATTCAAAAAATGTTGCAAATAGGTGAATATAAATATGCTAAGAAATATGCTGAAGATAGTGGGGATACATCCATGATTATATTATCATCTATGTTATCTGGAGATGAAAATTATGCAAAGTTAGAACAAGAGTATGGAAGGGATAGTGTGAATGAAGTTTTGATGAATAACATTATGAACAAAGATTTTACTGAATTGATTCATTATAATTATATCCAAAATTATATTTTAATTAATATGTTAGAAGATATAGATAAAATAAATAAAGAATTTATAGCAATGACGGGGGGGAGAATACATGAGTGAGGTAAATATGAAGTCAGTAGAATCAGAGAATATAGAAAAAATGAACGAGATGATATTAAAATTTAGACAATGTGCGGATACTACCTCGGACTTATCAAACAGCGTTGAAAAATTCACTGATATTTATCTTAATATTGAAAAAAATGTGACAGCATTAAAGGGAGTAGAGGGAAGTTTAAATTCTAATAAATATATTAAAGAACTATTTGTTGTTACTGATAATATGAAAGATATTTTTAATTATTTTAGTGAAAATATCCCACAGTTTTCAAAATCATTGCTGTCATCAAAAAGAGAATTGGATTTACATAAAGATGAATTAAGTGTTGTACTTGATTATTTTGTTGGGCTTACTTATAAAATAGATAATGTAATCGAGAAAATAAAGTTATCGTTAAATGAGCACTTTATTGAAAATAAGAATATAATATATGAATTACAAGGTTATGTTGAGGATGAGAATAAAAGAACTGAGAATAATTATAAAGGTAAAAAGAAAACAATATTGGAAGAGATAAAGAAACAATTAGATACAGGGTTAATAGGCTTCCAAAAGGAAACCTTGAAACTGATAAATGATAGTGTTAACAAAATTATTGATGAAAAAATAGAGCTTTTAGTTAATAATTTTGATGATATGTCTAACAATTTAGTTGAGTCAATTAATGGGTATAATAATTCAGGGAAAACTGATACAATCTATAATTTATATAGTGAAAATGGAAGAAACTTACCGATTGATGTAAAAAGAATATCGTGGACTGAAGACTTTCATTTTAAAGTAGATAAAATAGATAAAAGCATTTCTGAGGAATCTTTTAGTTTAATGGCATATGGAAAAAGATTTATAGGTAATAGTTATTATGATACAGTTAAGATTAGCGCAGATTTAAAGCAATTTAAACTAGTCAATTCTCTTGATTTTATACCAATAGAAGATGAAGGAGATATTCCATTTTGATAAGCAACCATAGTCACAAAAACAACGATTTCTGTAAGTATTCAGTGCATTTCAAAAACGTGACAGTTTTTGTCGCAACAGACTAAAACTGTGTTCACTACAAATAATTTCTTAAGTTTTAATCCTTAATTTCTAGGATAAAAACTCCATACTCAGTTATTAAAACTACTACATCAGGACGGAATACATTTAAATATGATCGGGAAAACACGTGATATGAATCATCTAAAACTTTTTTAAAGGCAAAAACGATAGTTGAGAAGCCGACCGTCAAGTTTTGATGAATATAAACGATATAATAATCATGAGTTTTTTTTTGCCTTTTGTATTTCTGTTAGTCTTGTGGTCATAGGATATGCATTTGTGTTAATTTTCCTATGTATTTATGAAGCCAAGTGCAAGGGAGAAAATAGATATAAGATATATTCCGCGTAAATGAAAGAAGAAGATTTAAGAAAGGCATACGGGGAGATGATTAAATGAAAATCAAGAAAACATTTACTGTTTTTTGTGGTCTAATGATAGGTATATTATTTTTAGTTGGTTGTGGAAAATCAACAGCTAACAAGCCAGCAAAAAATGATACCAAAACGCAAATTTATATCCCTATTGTATCGAAGGGATGGCAACATCAGTATTGGCAATCTGTTAAAATGGGAGCGAATAAGGCGGCGAAGGACTATAATGTTAGAATAACATTTGAAGGTCCTGAAGGAGATGCTGCTATTAATAAGCAAATTGAAATGATTGATTTAGCACTAAGCAAGAAACCTGCGGCTCTCATTTTGGCAGCATGTGATACAAAATCAGTTATACCTGAACTTGAGAGATCTAAATCTTTGAATATTCCAGTTATTGGATTTGATTCAGGTGTAGATAGTAATATTCCAATTACTACCGTAGCTACTAACAATGAAGCAGCAGCAAGTACAGCAGCAGATAAATTGGCGCTAGCAATAGGTCAAAAAGGTGAAATTGCAATTATATGTCATGATGGTGTTAGTACTACAGGCATTGGACGACGTGATGGCTTTTTAAATCGGATTAAGGAAAAATACCCTAAGATAGAGGTTGTAGATGTTAAGTACAGCATGGCCATCAACCTAACAGG
>DHIM01000224.1 GCA_002403785.1 Clostridium sp. UBA4746 | reverse complement strand
CTGGAACAGTTTGCTTAATTAGGGCCTTCTTCTTAATTGTGTCCGTTTGCTTAACTGGAGCCGTTTTTTTTATTATGTTTATAGACCTTGAACATCCAACGATAGAGATTAAAAAAATCAATATAAATATGAAGAAAAATTTCTTTTCCATAGCAACCTCCTAACCGGATTTACATCATCATCATGAGAAAGTTTCGTAATTAACTTTCATGTTTCCAGATGAATGAATTATTTATTATTTTTAATAGGAAAGTAATTTTCAGGTGTTCTATTATTAATGATTTTAAATTCATATCCATTATTCTTATAAAATCTTATTACTCTAGGTAGTGCCTTACAAGTATTTTTATGCATATAATCACAATGCATAAGCAATATTATAGGATGCTCTCTAACTGTAGTTTTTGTTGCTTCTCTATACAACTTGTCAGCAGGAGTCTTACAATTAACTCCGTCCGACATGACAGCATTCCAATCGTATACTTTAAAATTATACCCATGAAGTTGTTCTAAAAAAGTCTTAGTTAAATGTTTGCTACTACCAGAAGGAAATCTTATTGTTGTTGGCTTAATTCCTGTAATAGAATTAATTTCATTCTGAGATTTCAACATTTCAGATATAAACCCTTTTCTAGTTGAGTATATTTTCTTATATGTGTGAGTATAAGTATGCAGTCCTATACTATGCCCTTCAGTATATATTCTTTTTACCACAGCTTCTTGACCTTTAAGCTGATTTCCAATAAGAAAAAAAGTAGCTTTTACATCATTTTCTTTAAGTATATCTAAAACTTTATCTGTCATAACACTAGGTCCATCATCAAAGGTTAAGTATATTACTTTTTCATCGTTTTTAATTAGTGTAGAATAACCTAATGCTATTTGGCTACCTAAGAAACAAGACATAAGCAATAAAATAATAATAATTAAACTTTTTTTCCTCATATTTTCTCCTTCTTAAATATTGTTAAGCTTTAAAATATATAAACTTAAACTTACTATTTATTATTATCTAAAATAGCCTAATTATAAGTGGGATTTAATGAAATATAAGAGGAAATCATTATTGTTTACTATAAAATCACAATGCATACGAGGTTAGATTCTATCCCCATACCGCATCATCGTTCGCTGGAAGCAATTTATTAAAAGGTAGTGAGTTTAATTTAGATTCATGTTTAAGCATAAGGATACGATAAATGAAGTTGGATTATAAGATTATTTAATAATGATGTTGGTGTTGCTAAAAAATAAAGATTAAGGGAGAATTAATCTGCCTTAACCTTTATTTTAAATGTACTATTTTTCTGATATATTAATTATCATTTGTCCTTTTTTTGAAGTATCATCATCAGAAATATCACTCTCATCTGAAGAGATTGAACTTTTATTATCTCCTGAAATAACTCCATTAAAAGGTATTGTAATTTCAATAGTATTTCTACTCTTTTCTGCTTTTCCTAAATCATTTTTATTCATAAGTATTCTCCCTTCTAATATAAAAACTACACTATTCACATAGTGTGTATTATATAGTTTACCCTTTTTATTATAAAATATAGGTCATTTGTAATGTCATGATCAGCTGTTTTATTATTTTCCACAAGTCGCTTGAGCATATGAGTGGACTCCATATTTATAACCATTTATTATATTACTATCTATTTTGTTATGATGATTGNNCACTTAAAGCTGTAGAGCATTTTTGAAACTCTATACCCTCAAAAGTGTTATCATTACCCGTAGAGAATAAAGTGTTTTCGCCAATGCCTTGGATTACAACGTTACTTTCAGCAATTAATTTTATACCGTCTTTCAGTTTAACAATTCTCGAAAATTTATATATACCCTTTGGTAATTTAATTGTACTACCACTTGGATACGAATCTATCATATCTTGAAATTGGGAAGAAGCATCTGACATTCCAGTCTTATCTAAATTATAACTTTGAGCATCTATATAAGAATTTGCATCTGTTATACCTACATAGCCAGATTCACATGTCGTCTTGGCATATAAATGAAGTCCTAATTTGTAACCTCTTGTCAAGTTATTATCTATTTTGTTATGATGATTGGTATTAGAAGTTGAGTAAACACCACTTTTAGCTATAATTCTATTACTTGAACTAATTGTATTATTATTGATTGTTATATATTGAGGATCAGCTACTCCAGTCCAGTCTAGTAATATTCCATTACCTTTATCCGCAGTATTAATACTATTATTTAAATTTGTATTTGCTATATTATTATTTGCTATAGTGCAATTTGAGCTTCCGGCTATTATATCAATACCATTATTTTGAGCACACAATACCTTGTTCCCTATGCAAGTTGTTCCACTTGTAGCATAGAGACATATTGCTCCCATATTTCCACGACCTTTTATTGATTCTTCTACGGTATTGTTTTTGACAATGTTATTATTAGCCTGCCATACTTCTATTTGATTATATCTGTTATTTTTACTTGTATTGCCAATAATAGAATTTCCACTAGTAACCCTATTGCTACCTCCATAAATTGTGATACCTTCTTGCCCATTGCCTTCGCATTTATTATTGAGTGCTACGCAGTTCGTTGTACCTTTTCCAGATGTTGAACTGTAACCAAATATTATACCTTGCCCACCGCTATTTTTTAAAGTATTGTTTGTCGCTGTGATTCTGCTTCCACTTAAACAGTAAATATGCGCACTTATCTGTGCAAGCGCGAATCCACCAAAAACTTTGGGGTTATCAAAATAATTGTTATATATAGTAATATCAGAACTATCACCATCTATCTTAATTCCATATTTGAGTATATTATAAAAATATGAATTAGTAACAGTGCACTTGCTCCCTCCATAAAAATTAATTGCTGCATATTTAATGTTATATGTAAATCTGCAGTTTGTTATATTAATCCCTTTTTTTCGTGAAGCACTTAAAGCTGTAGAGCATTTT
>DHIM01000024.1:2648-3649 GCA_002403785.1 Clostridium sp. UBA4746 | reverse complement strand
TTAGAAAAATTCTTTATTCAAAACAATCAACAAATTACTTTGTTTGAGCGTAGCTCAATAATAACAAAAATTTGGTCTACCGACCTAACAGGAATTGTCCCTCTAATACAAAGTACTTACTCTAAATCTAATCAAGGGGCTCCGCCCAAAGATGCTGTAGCTTTACTCAGGTCACTTATTATAATGGCTTATTGTAAAGAAACTAGCATATCATCTTGGATAAAGACATTACGTTCAGAACCATTTTATGCAATTCTGTCAGGCTTTATCCCTGCTTGCTACTCACCTTTTAAAGCCGAAGGCATACTTGCTGATCAAATACCTGGTATAGGTACTTTTTATGATTTTATGGATAGGCTGATTCATAAGGATAAAATCCTATATAAATCCAAACTGCGTAAATTTAAACGTAAACCAAGTAAAAAACAAAAGAAAAACCAAAAGATGAATAACTCCAAATCTGGTGTGGTCGAACGTTTAGTTAAAAGAATCTTAAAATATGATAATTCTAAGCTTTCTGACAGAATAGAATCCAAAATGAACAACATACTTAAAGAATTATTTGTTATTCCTTCCTTATCAATGGGCATTTTGGGTGACCCTTCTAAACTAAATATTGCTGGTGATGGAACTTGTATGCCTACACAGGCTTCGCCTTATGGTAAAAAAGTTTGTGATTGCAAACTTAAACCTGGAGAGCATTGTGCTTGTTATCGAAAGTTTACCGATCCCAGTGCTAGCTGGGGTTGGGATAGCTTTAATGAACACTATTACTATGGTCAAACTTATCACGGGTTCACTGCCTGTGATAGTTTTTACAGCCTACCTATCCATATTAAATTTGTTAGTGCAGCACGGCATGATTCTGTTACCGGTGTATATGCACTTAAGGAGCTTGTAGATTTGTATCCTGAAATTAAATTTTATTCCGTAGCCTTAGATTCTGCATATGATGCTAATGCTTTTTATCTTTTATGCATGCATTATGGAATAAATCCTAT
>DHIM01000024.1:632-2511 GCA_002403785.1 Clostridium sp. UBA4746 | reverse complement strand
ATGCATTATGGAATAAATCCTATAATTGATTTAAACTCACGTTCCTTAAAACCTATATCAGGTAGTAAATTTGTTGAACTTGATGATAAGGGTATTCCTCACGGGAAAATTTGTGGACATCAGCTTCGTAATTGGGGAATTATCCGTAAAGAATACAGGCGTAAATGGCTATTCCCAGTTCAATGTGAACACTGTGAAAAATGTCCTATAAAAAACAACAAAACTTATTATACTAAAACATTAGATAACCCAAGATATTTTACTCCAATAATAAGAAATTCAAAGCAATGGAAATCTCTTTATAAAAGACGTTCAACTACTGAAAGATGTTGGGATAGAATAAACAACGACTTCCATGCTGAAAAGGCAATTATATATTCTGTTGGTCGTAGAATAACAAGAGTATTTCTTGGTGCATTCTGCTGTTTTATAGATGCTTGGGCTAAAGAAACATTAATAACCCTTGCTGATATTTTTCCGAATTTCAAGAATATAGCTGCTTAATTTATAATCAGTTCAAACTAACTAACCAGCCTACGGCTTTTTTTAAATAGAGTATAAAAAAGCCTTTTTGTCATGCCTACTATTAATCTAGGTATATCATTCCATCCAACCAAACACTTTTATTCCTCAAATATGGAAATTGTTAATTATTGTTTTCCGAGTATACTCATATTAATTACTATATTCTTAAGATGAAGCACCTAAATTAATAGCTACTCTTTTAAATGATTTATTTATTTAACATCTTAAGATGCCTACAATTTTCTTATTCAAATATATCTTTTAAATTATCATTAGCATAATAATATTTTTCATCTTTAATAATAAAGTTACTTTCTTCCAAGATTATACAAACACCTTTATTATAATTATCATAATGATCACATTCGCATTTTTCAATTTTCCAATCATTAATTTTTAATTCATTTATAAATTTGTTTAATTTATCGCTTAATATATTTGCAGAACGTAATAATTTGTTTTCTGTATCATCTTTATTCATGTTATCGTAATAATTGTATTTCTTTCCATTCTGAAGATATATAGAACATAAATTACCATTGAAAAATTCAATCTTATGAAATTTATCAAATATTCCAGCCATTCTAAATCACCCCTAAAACATACATTCTATAACGAATAGGTAAATCCCTTTAAATATTACATATTTTATGTTATAATGTATTGAGGTGATTCAATATCAATACAAAAACCACAGAAAAAATATCTACTAAAAAATTGGCTAATATACTTAAATCTAGTGCTGATGAAGCTTCAAATTTAATATATGATTCTTTTGAAGAGTATCTTAATAACTATAAGGCCTTTAAATATATAATGGATGATGAAGATTTAATTATTGACGATGATGAATTAAATGCCCTGATATAATATCTTAAAATTTATAATTTATATCTACATATGATTAATTTAACCTATTATGCTTAACATGTAATAATTTAGTATTAATTAAAGTTGTATTCTCGCCAAAGAGTACAGCTTTTTTATGTATTCTTGACTTTTTATATTATTCTATGAAACAAACATATTATTTTACTATACTATCTTATAAAATAAAAAAACTACCAGTTAAGGTAGTCTGTTAATAATTATTGATTTTTAAATTCTATATGTCTGTTAGTAATACATTATCGAAATACAAGTAATTCGTACTTATATCGCCATAGAATCCCTTGTTACACTCGCTATTGTAGTCGTACTCAATTACCTTTTCTTCATTTATATCCTCCAATTTTCATATTTAATAATTTTTGTATAAGTAATCAGTTATACTTTTATTTTGGTCTTTTGTTATTACATTTAAATTAACCATTACTAATAAAATACTGTTCCTTATTTCATCCTGAACACCATT
>DHIM01000024.1:0-461 GCA_002403785.1 Clostridium sp. UBA4746 | reverse complement strand
TATTTCATCCTGAACACCATTTGCTCCATTCATACCTTCACCATTCAAAATATCACATAAATGAATAATGCCCCACGATATTTTACTAGGTTCACATTCATTTATATTTATATTTATTTCATTCCCATAAAAAGCACCATGTAAATAATCATATGCATTTAAAGTATCCTCTCTTGCCCAATTTCTCCCATTCATAAATAAATCAATTAATTTCGTTGTATATACGCCCATCTTTTACCCCTTCTCTACCTTCTCTTAATATACATGTTTATTTTTTTAAAATGAAAGTTATTACCATTTATAAAAACTTTTAGAATAAGGACTATTATTTTGGAGTATTTTTACTATCCTCTTATTATATTACACATTTTCATTGAATTTTAATATTTATTGGCTAACTATAATTACTAAGAAATTTAAATTTTATAATAAATATTATTGTAATTAGATGTAGACACAAG
>DHIM01000234.1:610-9446 GCA_002403785.1 Clostridium sp. UBA4746 | reverse complement strand
ATTTAATAAAGGACAATTGTAATTAATTTATTTTACAATAATTCATAATATTATACTCCTATTATTTTATTGATTTGTTTATTTTTTCTATGATAGTTTTTATGGATTCTTGTTGTAATGGTGCACCTTCATACCAAGCTTTTTTAGAATCTATGTTACTTGTAAAATATCGAGCCTTTAAAATGATTTCTGGTCTATATTCAAAATGAAGAATATCAAAGTGTGACCATTTACCTCCCCAAACAAAATTATTATTTTCAAAAACTTTGACAAGCTCATTAGAATATGAGGATAATCTTTTTTCTCCTGCTTCTTTTGAAGCCCATTTCCAATAGTCTCTTTTATCACTAGCAAGATCAATAGCAATTCCATATGAATGAGGGCTTAATCGACCTGTACCTGAAATTACGCGATAATTAAAAGTACCACTACAGGGCAAAAGGCATCTTCTAACATTTTGATTTGTTTGAGACATAGGCATTAGTTGTTTCATAACAGCTTTAAGAGAAACAGCTGCTCCACTACTACTATTAAATTGGTAATTATGATAACAAACATTAACTATTGTTAATTTAGATTCTATTGCTTGTTTAGAGGTGCCATAAATTTCAGACAATAATCCATAATTACGATAACGACCAGGATCAAAGTCTGCAATCATAATACCTTTAATAGGTGAAAGTGGATAAAGTTGTTCTAGCGTATCTTGAAAGTCTGGGTTTGCTAATTTTTCTTGAGAATTTTTCGTTTTTTTATCGTCATAAATTAGCTTTTTTCCGGATTTCATTATTAAATAAAAATAACCACCATTTTCCTCAATATTTGTAATATATTCAGGATAAGCTAACATAAGACATAGTAGGTCTTGTTTCATTGTTTTATTGTATTTATTACTGTTGTCATCCTTATTGGTAACATCTACAGCTGAGGCTATTGTTATTTTTCCTATATTAAGAAGTAAACTAAAAAGAATTGTGAAAGTGAAAAATTTTCTCATGATAACATTATCCTCCTTAAAGTAATTAACTCACATACTAAGAAAAAATGAAAATATTACAAAAATTTAATTATTTTTTAATAATAGTTTTGCTATATAATATTACCTATGAAGTATTATTATATGTGTGGATATATTAACAAAATTAGTGAAGCTTTTCCCAATAATATTTAGAAAAATAATAATTTTTATAAATATGTATTTTTATTGAAAAAAATATCTTATGTGATAATTAAAATAGTGCTAGTGTCAAGTTATATTTGTAATAACAAGTAAAGTACTGATAGTGTGTCTAAAACCAATTTTATTAATAAATCATATAAAGATAAACTTAGGGCAACTTATATTTTGCTTATGTTTTATTAAGTACTTTTTTATATTACCAAATGAGTAATGGTTAAGGCAATTATAGGTGACATTTTGACCCAGATATTGTTGATGCTTTTATAAAAAGAGAGTTTGAATTTATTAATATCATGGAAAATTTAATGATTGTTCCAAATAGATTTACGAAAGTAAAACAGGCATTATAAATCTGATGCCTGTTTTATAGTTATATATTTAATTATTATTTTTCTTAAGTATGTTGTTGATACCCATAAAAATGATGCCAGATGTTACGTGGGTAAGAACCGTCATTATCCATTAATAACAGTGCCACCATTTACATGTATAGTTTCACCACTTATAAATGAGGCACCTTCAGAAGCTAAAAATACATAAGTTTCAGAGAGCTCCACAGGTTGGCCGGGCCTTCCCATAGGAGTCTTATTACCAAATTTACCAACCTCAGCAGCGCTAAAGGAAGACGGTATAAGAGGTGTCCATATTGGACCTGGAGCCACTGCATTTACTCGAATCTTTCGATTTGCAAGGGATAGAGATAAAGAACGGGTAAAAGTAACTATTGCTCCCTTAGTTGATGAGTAATCAATTAAAGTTTCATGTCCTTTGTAGGCTGTGACTGAGGAAGTATTTATAATTACAGCCCCCTCTTTTAAATGTGGTAATGTAGCTTTTACTATATAAAACATGCCAAAAATATTAGTTTTAAAGGTTCTCTCTAGTTGCTCTTTTGTGATATCTTCAATACTATTTTGTGGATGTTGTTCCCCGGCATTGTTAACAACAATATCTATTTTTTTGAGTTCCTTTATTGTTTCGCTTACGGCATTTAAGCAGAAAGTATCATCACCTATATCTCCGGGTATCAAGATACATTTTCTACCTTTTTCTTCGATTAGTTTTTTTGTGCTTTCTGCATCTTCATGTTCATTTAGGTATACTATGACTATATCAGCACCTTCCCTAGCATATGCGAGAGCAACTGCTTTACCAATGCCACTATCACCACCTGTTATTAAGGCGACTTTATTTAATAACTTGTCAGAACCTATGCAATTTGGATTTTGAAAAATAGGTCTTGGGTTCATAAGCGACTCAAAACCAGGTTGTTTATCTTGTTTTTGCTCTGGTACGTTGGTTGGAAAATTAAAGCTTTCGTTCATATAATGTCTCCTTTTGTAAATATAATATATTTTCTAGATATAGTTTGTGGTAAATCAGTATTTATATTCATTTTATAGTAATCATAATCTTATAGTGATTAGGGAATAGCAAGAATACGTGAAATATGTTATAATTAAAAAATATGAGTGCAACGAACATTAAAATTAAAATAATTATATAATTGAAGTTGATACAAGTGAAACATATTTATTTATATATCAAAGACCCATAAAGTCGGAGCTAAATGAAGATTAATCAGCCTAAATATGCTCATATCACTAATAAAAGGTGGTTTCTTAGATGCAATACAATCATGGAAGAAAGTTGTTGTTTCCAATTTTCAAGAAGATTCATAACAGGATATTAGTGATTTATGACATTTAAAGTTCAAGACAGCCACTTCCAAAGGAGAAAAAATGTTATTCGAAGACTTATTACTCATTACACCAATAAAAAAGGCTTTAAAAGATGAGGGGTATGTAGAACCTACACCTATACAAGAAGCAGCTATACCTACTATATTAGATGGTAAAGACTTTCTAGGCTGTGCTCAGACAGGCACTGGAAAGACAGCAGCTTTTGCTATTCCTATACTTCAAACTCTTTGTGGAAAACAAAAAGTTATAAAGGGACCCAAAAACATAAGGGCATTAATATTAGCACCTACTAGGGAACTAGCAATTCAAATTGGAGAGAGTTTCACATCGTACGGTAAATACATGAATCTTACTAGCACAGTTATTTTTGGTGGAGTATCACAAAAAAAACAAACTGATGCTTTAAAAGATGGAGTAGATATTTTAATTGCTACTACAGGTAGACTACTTGATTTAATGCAACAGAGATTCATTAACATACATCATGTGGAAATGTTTGTGCTTGACGAGGCAGACCGTATGCTTGATATGGGCTTTTTACGAGATGTAAAAAAAATCATAGCACAACTGCCTAAAGTTAGACAGACTATGTTATTTTCAGCAACTATGCCAAAGGAAATCTCAAAGCTCGTGGATTCTATTCTTGTAAATCCAGTAAAAGTAGCAGTGACACCTGTTTCGTCAACCATTGAACTAATTGAACAGGCGGTATATTTTGTGGATAAAAAAAATAAAAAACAGCTACTTATACATTTGTTAAAAGATAAATCCATAGTTTCTGCTTTAGTATTTTCTAGAACAAAACATGGGGCAAATAAGATTACTAAGGATCTTAATAATGAAGGCATAGAGGCTCAAGCTATTCATGGCAATAAATCGCAAAGTGCTAGGCAACTTGCATTAAATAATTTCAAAAGTGGTATAACAAGAGTACTAGTAGCAACAGATATAGCAGCAAGAGGTATTGATGTTGATGAATTATCTCATGTAATTAATTTTGATTTGCCGAATATTCCAGAGACATATGTTCATAGAATAGGGAGAACTGGAAGAGCGGGACTCGGTGGAGTTGCATTATCGTTTTGTGATGTGGAGGAAAAAGCATTTCTTAATGATATTGAAAAGGTTATATCTAAACCAATACCAGTAATAGAGGACCATCCCTATCCTGCAAGCAATGTACAAGTAATAGTCAATAAAGACGAAGTTAAAAAAACTTCTAATCCAAAATCTCGTTCAAATGGTTTTGTGAGGAGGAATGGAAGAAATCAAGGTGGAAGGCAACAGTCTAAAAATACGGGAATAACAAGATAAAAAGCATAAAGCCAATGATTATATAAATAATCATTGGCTTTACTATTCTGTATTTTAATTTTCATACAGAATTATTTAGTAGTCACCGTTTTTAACCCTAGCAATACTGCTTACGCTGAAAATCACGAGTAATTTATTAATTAACATAACTAACATCTCCCTACTATAAGTTTAATGTTTGCTTGTCGACTACAATAGTAGTATATCCCACGTTTAAAAAGGTATACATGAATAAAAAATAAATAATTAAATTTTAATAATTTATAATTGAATAAGTTTTGCATAGGATTTATTAAGTTTTGAAAAATATATGCAGATATGGTAAAATGTATTAAAATAGAAAATGTAAGAAGTGAATTTATCCGTATCTTCTTACATTCTTATTCTATCTTAAATTTGTGTTTTTTATTTAAATGCCTTTTCAAATATTCCATTAATAATATTTTTAGAAGCAACGCCTTCATGTACTTTAACTCCGTCAACATAGTAAGTAGGTACATAATAGTAATTATATTGTTTTGCTATATCCGGTTGAAGTTCTTCATCAATTATTTTAACTTCGATACCAGCATATTGAGGGTTTTGTTTTTTTATATTTTCCATCCAAGTAAGTGCTTTTTTACAATATGGACACCATTCAGTTACAAACATAATTACAGGTTTCATTTATTATCACCACCAAACTTTCTCATTATAATATATATTGTTAAACATATCAATAGTATACATCATTTTTTATGCTAAGTTTATTAAAAAATATAAAACTATAAATTATTTTTGCAATATTTTTGCAATTACAGGGAACATAGTTTTTGCAGTATTTACTTTAATTCAATATATAAAATAAATAAAATTATTGATAGTAATTAATAGAAATAAGTTAAATAATTTGCTATAATGAACTAGTCGAAAAATAATTTATTATAGGGAGAACCGTGAAAAAAACCAAATTAATTATTTGAATTAACTAATATAAGAAAATGAAGGAGCACCTTAAATGCAAACAATTAAACAATTATGTAAAAAAGAATCATTAGTTAAAGTGCTATTATTAGTAACAATAGTATTATTCTTATATTTAATAAGATCCATATTTAATTTGCTCTTATTAACTTTTATGATTACTTATTTAGTGAATAGTATGCAGAGTTTATTAGTTACACAAATTAACAAAGTTATAAAAATTAATCCAACAATTATTACTATAATTATATATGTATTTATAACAGTTACTATAGTTCTTTTAGCAGTTAAATATATACCAATTGCTATTTCTGAAAGCATTCTTATTTTAGATAAAATGGAGTATATTAAATTTTCAAAAGATACAAAAGGTGTTATGTCATATTTAACACCCATCTTTGATAAAATTGACATAGCAAGTTATGCTAAATCCGGTATTCAAGGTATTATGCTTTTTGTAACTAATTTAGGCAAATGGAGTGTTAATTTTTTTATGGCGCTTCTACTAAGTTTAGTATTTATTCTACAAAAAGATAGTATCTTGAAATTTGTATATAAGTTTAAACATAGTAAAGTTTCTGTGGTATATGATTATTTAAGCTATTTTGGTAATAATTTTTTAAATTCATTTGGAAAAGTAATACAGGCCCAAATAATGATAGCCATAACAAATACAGTATTATCAATTATAGGGCTTACTATAATGGGATTTCCTCAATTATTCGCTCTTGCATTTATGATATTTATTTTAAGCCTTGTACCTGTGGCAGGAGTATTTATTTCTCTAATACCACTATGCTTAATTGCTTTTAAGATTGGTGGAACAATTAAAGTAGTTTTTGTACTTATAATGATTTTTATAATTCATACTATTGAGAGTTATGTTTTGAATCCAAAGTTTATGTCTGATACAACACATCTTCCAATATTTTTTACATTTGCGACATTAATAGTCTCAGAGCATTTTATGGGAACTTGGGGTCTTATTCTAGGTATACCAATATTTATATTCGTATTAGATTTAATTGGAGTGGATTTGAATGAAAAAAGCGATTCTAAAATTATAAAAGATTAATTACTTAAGATAAAGATATAAGCGACTTTAGTGGCTTTTAAGGAAGGCAGTGATTTTGTGGCAATAGAAAATATGGAATCTATATTAAAATGCCCAGTATGTAATTTAAGTTTGAAAAAATACGAGAAACAATATATATGTTTAAATAATCATACTTATGATATTGCTAGTAAAGGATATATTAATCTTTTATTAGCTAATCAAAAGAAAACAAAAGATCCTGGTGACAGTAAAGAAATGATGGAAGGACGCAAGTCCTTTTTAAATAAGGGATATTACCATAATTTTTCTGAAAAATTGAACGATGTAATAATATCAAATATAGGTGCAAGCAATGTAAATATACTTGACGTTGGGTGTGGAGAAGGATACTTCTTATCAAGGTTAAAGGAATCCATATATATAGAGGAATCTAAGCATTCTCTAAAAAAAGAATTTAATTTCTTTGGGGTAGATATTTCAAAGGCGGCAGTTACTAATGCAATTAAAAGAGATAAAATTATAAACTTTATAGTCAGTAGTAATTTTAATTTGCCTATAATGTCAAACACTATAGATATTATTATTAGAAACTTTGCACCTTCTGATGAGGCTGAACTAAAGAGAGTTATAAAGGATAATGGTAAGCTAGTTGTGGTAACACCTGGAATTCAGCATTTGTATGGGTTAAAAGAAATATTATATGTAAATCCTAGAAAACATGAGGAAAAAGAGGTAACATTTGAGGGTTTTAAGTTAATAAAGAGTACAGAAGTTAAGTATAATATACAACTGGAAGATAGGGAAAGTGTGAAAAATCTTATTTCAATGACTCCTTATTATTGGACCTTTGATGTTGCTATGAGAGAAAAAGCTAATGATACTTCTAAGCTTTCAACGGAACTTGATTTTATTATAAGTGTATATGAGAAAAATTAATAGTTTTTTAAATTTTAAGTATGGTAATATATTGAAATGTGATATATTAGTTTTATTGAAATTAAGTTAGAATATAGAAGGAGGTTTGAAATGAAAAAATTGTTTAAAGGAATATTAAAAGGCATTAAAAATAGTTTCAAAAGATTTCCACTAACTATTGGTGTTTCGACGACTTGTGTTATACTTCTTATCTATATGTCAGAAATAACACCAGAAGCTAGTAATGATTTTATAGAAACCCTTGGCAGAGTAACCATGGTAATTGCTCTTGGGATTCCACTTTCATTATCTATCAAACTTTTCTTTGAAAGACTAGAAAATTACAAAACGGTTTCACTGTTTGCTTCTTATTTAGGAAGTACGTTATTGTTAGTTTTTTACTATTACTTTTTCTTACAGAATATTGGAATGGTTTCAATGTCAAGATACATTGGGTTTAGTCTTATCCTATATTTGATTTTTATTTTTATATCATATTTGCCAAATTGTGATGACTTTGAGTTTTTTGTTATTAGGGTTTTTACTAGATTTTTTACTACAATTTTATATTCACTTATTTTATATCTTGGATTAGCGGCAATTCTTTTTACAATCGATCAGCTTTTGGGAGTTAATATCAAAAGTGAGCTTTACTACTACACCTTTCTTGTTGATGCTGGTATATTCGCACCATCATTTTTTCTTGTAGGGATTAAAGCAAAAAACGAAATATTAACTATAAAAGAATATTCACACCTTATTATGGTACTTGTGATATATATTATAATGCCACTTATTTCTGCATATACAATTATACTTTATATATATTTTGGCAAGATAATTATCATGAGGCAGTGGCCAGAGGGGCTCGTATCTCACCTTGTGATTTGGTATTCTGCTATAACTGCAGCGGTGCTATTTTTCATATCACCACTACTCCATGAAAAGACATGGCCAAGAAGATTTATGAAGTATTTTCCAAAGGTAATTCTTCCACTAATAGCAATGATGTTCATTTCTATTGGGATAAGAATTAATGCATATGGGGTAACTGAAAATAGATACTTTGTTGTAGCACTTGGTATATGGGTATTTTTAGTTATGATTTATTTCTCAACTACAAAGAAACTAAGAAATATAATACTTCCAATATCACTTGCAGCAATAACGATTATATCAGTATTTGGACCTTTTAGTAGCTATTCAATTTCAAAGTACAGCCAAAATAAGAGATTAAATAAGATATTTGTTAAAAATAACATGATTAAAGGCAACAAAGTAATTAAAGCAAGTATCAAGGTAACTGATGAGGATGCAAGGCAGATAACTAGTATTATTAATTACTTTGATAGAAATCACAGTTTAATAGATGTTAAAGAATTGCCACAAGGATTCAAAATCTCTGATATAGAAAAGGCATTAGGCGTAAAATATAGTGATGAAAATTATCAAAATAACAATGATTATTTCTATTTTAATTCTATTGGCTCAACACAGCCAATAGATATAAGTGGATATGATTATCTCTTTGTTTCAAGGAATAATGGACAGCAGACCCCAGGAAGTACAAAATTTGGTATGAACTTTGATAATGAATCAAGCACATTAAAGATAACTAAAGATAAAAATAATATTTATAAAAGAGATTTAATGGATTTTGCAAATAAACTTATTGCTAAATATGGTTCGAGTCAAAAGGATCAG
>DHIM01000234.1:0-512 GCA_002403785.1 Clostridium sp. UBA4746 | reverse complement strand
TCAAAAGGATCAGAGGTTAACTCAAGAGGAAATGTCATTTGAAGATGAAAATGATAAAGTGAAAATTAAGATTCAATTTTCAAATATATCAGGGAATAAGACCACAACAAGCAATAAAATAGAATCAAAGAATTTTGAATTTTATGTTGTTGTTAAAATAAAATAATAAGAGATTAGAGGTGTATGCATGACTAATGATGAAATGTATAAACGTATAATAGCTATGACTAGTATTAAAACTGCAAAAAGCTTTATCAAAACGTGTGATATAAGTAAAGGTGACCTAAGTAAGCTTTGCAAGAAATTTAATATATTTGTAGAAGGAAAAGCTACTAAGGAAGATATGATTGATAGATTTTTAGGTGAAACATTAGGCAAGAAATTAAAAAATAAGGTAATCAATAAATACAATACTAGGTAATAGCATTGTATTTATTGAAGTAGTGAAAAATAATATAAAATTATAATTAAGATAAGATGTATAAATAACTTTATCTAATAAAATAATACCC
>DHIM01000259.1:5933-6095 GCA_002403785.1 Clostridium sp. UBA4746 | reverse complement strand
TGATCGATCTAAAAAACAGCTTTGTCCCACGGCCGAAGGGAAATTTTTTTTAAAAAGGGTAGATGAGATTTTAAGGCAAGTAGACAATTCGATTGCAGAAATGAAGGATTACCAAGATGTTAAAAAGGGCGTACTGACAATAGGTATCCCTCCAATTATCGG
>DHIM01000259.1:5456-5688 GCA_002403785.1 Clostridium sp. UBA4746 | reverse complement strand
ACTATTTTATTACCAAAATTATTTATTAATTTTAAAAATTTATATCCAGATATTGAACTTAATATTATTGAATATGGGTCTATTGCAACAAAGCAAATGATAGAAGATGAAGACCTTGATTTAGGTATCATTATCATTGATCCCCCCCACAACTTATTAGCCTCTATTCCCATTTTAAACAGTGAGCTCTTCGTTTGCTTAAAAAAAGAACACCCTTTAAGCAAACAATCAA
>DHIM01000259.1:0-5271 GCA_002403785.1 Clostridium sp. UBA4746 | reverse complement strand
ACACCCTTTAAGCAAACAATCAATCGTTACATTTAAAGATATTGAAAATGAACCTATTATCCTGTCAAAAGAAGGCTTCTACATAAGGCAAAAGGTATTAGAATCTTTTAATGAATGCAATATTCAGCCTAATATTATTTTATTGTCCAATCACATAGAAACCATTAAAGGCCTTATTACCAATGGACTTGGCATCTCATTTTTACCAAAGGAAATTGTTGAAGCTAATGAAAAAATAGCAAAAGTTCCATTAAGTATACCTATTCCCATAAAAATTGCTCTCGTTTGGAAAAAAGATCATTGTCTATCTAATGTTTCAAAGGCATTTATAAATCTCTTAATTACAAATCCCATAACCCATCCTGAGAGTTAATATTAAGTTCCTTCGTAAAAAGCCATATATATTTTTAAGACATTTCAGCCTGTTTTACATGCCCGCAATCCCGCATTTGTTGGTAAGGGGTTTAATCATCGGAATAAGTAATCCAAGTACTAATAGTGTGGTAAAATTAAAAAATTATAATGTTAGCAGAGGAGTGTATATTGTGGAAAGAAAAAAAATTATATCAATGCCGGTTATAAGAAGGCTACCTAAATACCGTAGGTATTTGAAGGAACTTTTAATAAATGCTGTGGATAGAATAACCTCAAAAGAATTAAGTGAGAAAATTGGTTTTACAGCAACTCAAATAAGAAAAGACTTAAATCATTTTGGATATTTTGGTCAAAAGAGATTAGGTTATAATGTTAAACAATTATTGAATGAAATTAGTGGGATATTAGGACTATCGAAAGAATATAATATGATAATAATAGGTGCTGGCAATTTTGGGCAAGCTATTGCTAATTCTACTAGATTTCAAGTGACTGGTATCTTTGATGTTAATCCAAAACTTATAGGATTAAAAATTCAAAATATTAAAGTACTAGACATAGATAAATTAGCAAGCTTCCTAAAAGTGACACCAACAGACATCGGGATAATTTGTGTATCAAAGAATAATGCACAAACAGTTACTGACATGATGGTAGAGAATGGTATTAAGGGTATATGGAATTTTGTACCTGTGGATTTAGAGGTACCAGAAGAAATAATTTTGGAAAATGTCAATTTAAGTGAAAGCTTGTTAACGCTTAGGTGTTTAATGAATGACAGGACACATTTATAAAATTAATTATTGTACGCTCGAAACGCATCCTATTTGGGGTTCAGGCAGATTTTAGCGGAAATTGTACTCTAAGCTCTAGACTATTCGGCTTAAACGTAAGTACTATTTTTTTCATATCAATCAAGTAAGAGCTGAATTTCTCAACCCTCTTATTATTCTCATAAATTTTCGGAAATACATGAAGAAAAAATATAAAAAAATTGAAACACCTACAGGAATAGTATTTTCATTGTTTTTAGGTATTATTATAATGAATAAGACAAGGAGCTTAAACAAATCAGTAAATTTTCCAAAAACATATAAATTTTAGGAGGAATTTTATTATGGAAAGATATAAATTTAATGAACTAAGCGAAGATCAAAGTATTAAAGTAGCAAAAGAAATGTTTTTTAATTCAAGATACAAAGATATGTGTATTGATGCAAAGCTTCTCTATGGGCTTCTTATAGACCGTTTAGAGCAATCTATGGAAAATAATTGGATTAATGAAAAAGGAGAACTTTATTTAATATTCACCAGAGATAAAATTGAAAAAATTTTACAAATATCTGATAACACCTGTGCCGAAGCATTTAAAAATCTAGGTGAAGCAGAGCTTATAAAAGAAGTAAATCAAGGTTTAGGAAAACCAAATTTAATATTTATTAATCATATAATTATCGATTAATTGCAATCGTATACAATAAGCTATATTATTAGTTTTATATACTAATAGGGGTCTGTGTAGCAATGAAACTAAAACGGCAATAGCAAATACATAAATCACCAATTGTTACCCACCTATAGTGTATGGTAATGTAAATGAAGAGTGGATTAAATTTTATAAAAGTAATAGTCAATTTAAAATGCAAGAATTATATTCTGTATCATTAGCAGAATTTATAGAAAAATACTCAAAAAAATAATACTCTAATAGGTCAAATTTATTATTAATATCTATTTCAAGGAGATGACTATTTTGGTGAAAATAAGGAATAGAATATCAGTTGATCCAGAAGTATTTAAAGAGTTTTCTGATATCGCATCAGCTAAAGGAATTAAAATTTCTGCTTGGATAGATAGTATGATGAAAGAATTTATTAAAGATGAAAAACTTCTTCAAGAACTAAAATTAATGAAAAAAGATAAGGAACCCAAAAGAGATAAATAGTGCATAAAAACAGTGTATATTCTCAATTAGACACCAATATATGCAGTGAAATAGTTAGTTATTGCATAGCTCTATATAAGTATACAACAAATGTCGTGAAATTATTATTTAATTTCAAATTCTCAAACTCATGAATATTAATTATTTAAGCAGTTCTATATGAATTTATAATTTTAAGGATAGAAAAAAGCCCTATATTTCGTTCTTCGGTAATATTAGAATTTAATATGTTTTGAGCCTTTTTATCAATAGTTTTAATTGCAAAAAAATCATACATTATTATCCTTGCTGATATTGATATATAAGTCATCCATAAAGTACCTAATTCTGATGAAGTTAATTGTATTTTTGCTTCAGTTGTCATCTAAACCCTTCTTTCTTTTTAGATTTATAATATGAAATCTTTAAGTATACTTGTAGTTCTTTAGATCTTGAATTTGTAAATACTGATGTTCTACATAATATCATGATTTAATTCACCCTATTTTATGCTGCTATATGGTATTTTCATAATAAAAAATAAAATATGAGGACTTATAAGTGCAATAATCCAAGCATATGCTGGCTTTTTATAATGAAGTAGTAACATTGGAAACATTATGAAATTAAATATCAGGGTACACCATATATTCCATCCGTTATAGTAAGAGAAATATCCTAATTTAACAGCGATAAATTCTGGAATAGTATATACAGCTACATATATAGAAATATGTAGAAATACTTTTGTTATTTTGCTTGGTAAATGAGGAATAAACATCATTATAGTACATGGATATACGGTTATAGAAATAAATAAATCTGTAAAAGTATGATTGATTACCGATGATTGATATAACCACAATGGATGATTATAAGTTAGAACGATACAAGCCACACTACTTAAAATAAAAAACAGTATTGTTGAATAGTAATTTCTCCAATTTCTCCAATCGCCTAATTTGTAGCATATAAAAATAGAAACTATTGCTAGAATAATAAGATACATAAAAACACCTACTTAATTTGAATATTATCGATATCAACACTAAATAAATCAATAATGATAGTTTTACGCGAATTTATGAAGAACATACTATTATTTAATTTTAGATGACTTATACATATAATTGAAAATTTAGTTGTAGTCTAAAAATATGTTAAATACTTTTTAAATGCCTGATTAGTTCGAAATATTCAATGATGTTCTTATTATAGTAGATAATGATATACATAAAAGCATCATTGAAGCTATAAGCTAAATACATATAAAAAAACAAATGTCGTGAAACCATAGTATTATTTATAATAATGCACATTAAAAATTAATGAAGAGGCAATTTATAGCAAAATCCATTTAAGATAATTTAATATTATATTGAATGGATTTCTTTATTTTGTAAGCTGATTTCTGTCTTCCATTTGAGGAGGTTCTTCCATCCATTTATGTTTAATCATGATTTTTCCACCCTCTTTTGAAAAATCAAATATATCCTTTGACATTCGTCCAAGTTTAAGATGTAAATCTTTTCTCATACTAAAAGACGTGCCCAAAGCAGTATATCCTATTGATGCACTGGAAACTATACTGGTTAGATACATCATAAGTTTATCTGAAAAAGGTGGTATTGTAGAATTTGTAGCTTTTCCTGCCCATGTACTCGGAGGTTGAATATCACTTTGTAATAATATTTTACTTAATTCAGTAATAATCTTTTTTGCTAATTCTTTACCTTCTATGAAATATCTTTTAACTTCACTTTCTTTTGCAACTTGTGCAAATCCTGTCATCATTTGCATACCAAAAATGTTATCTTCTATAGATTCAGTAATATAACCAACTTCAATTGTATTTAATGCACGTTTCTCAGATAAAGGATTGAATCCACTCATGTAATTTCTGCCTTCAATAAATTCTATCGTTGTTGGCATAGTTACATACGGTGGTTTTGGAAGCACCCCGTTTTCTAATAGATAGTTTGTTGCTTTAAGATAATAGTTATTAGCAACTTCAAAGTTTAGCTTTAATATATCATTAACTTCTTTCATATATGACATAGTTAAAGACACAGCAGAGTGACCAAAATTTAATTTCATCATTTGGCGAAGAAACATTATGTTAAAAAAGTCATCAAATAGAGGAGGTGCTTCTCTTACAATATCTGATTCTTCAAATCCCATTGGGATAACTGCGTTTTCATTATTAAATATATCCATTGTTATATTTTTTATATTTTGACATTCAACAATATAATCAGCAAGTATGTTTTGGGCCTCTGTATTAATAGTCTTTTCCTTGAATAAATCAAACATTACTAAAGATGCTGATGTTGATTGATAAGTCATCCATATTGTACCTAATTCTGTTGAAGTTAATTGTATTTTTGCTTCAGTTGTCATTTAAACCCTTCTTCCTATTAAAATTTATATTATGATAATAGCCGGAATATATATGAAATTCTATGTTTAGATTATATATAGCTCTTTGAATACGAATGTATTTTCTTAATTTTATTCATTTCAACACATATATATTAATTTAACCCATTTATAAATATTCTACTCTTATATATTTTTTGATGTATTAGTGAGGCTATTTCCCATTCGTTTACTAATATATCTTAGATAATAAAGCAACTATTTTATGTCGTACTTGTCTCTTTTCACGAGATTAACTATTATTAATTAATATTTATATTCAATTATCCTAATAATAAAAAAGTAAGTAATATCAGGATGGTGAAAAATAAGAAACGTAATTTTTTGTTTGTTTAGTACATAATGTTCACCAAAAGTAAGTTGAATGTAACACAATAAAACTTTAACAAATAATTAAAATAGGAGTGATTAAATTTGGAAAACACGCATAACTTTTTTCTGCCCGCAAAAAATCTTATTGGTGTAGGGGCTATTAAAGATTTACCAATGGAGTTAATGGCATACAAGCTAAGCAAAGCATTAATTGTTACGGA
>DHIM01000249.1:8634-9490 GCA_002403785.1 Clostridium sp. UBA4746 | reverse complement strand
GAATAAGAATAAAGCCTCCATTTAGAATAGTGGAGTGTAAAAAAAGTCCACAACATGGACTATTACCAAAGGTTGTTGACTTTTCAACTCTCCACTAATTAAAAAATATCCCTCATAGTTTAATAAAAAATTGTTACAACTTATTTATATAAACAACAGTTTGTAGAATATTATTCAAATTTCATGATATAATATTCTGAATCACATCTATAAATCATCGTGGCTTATTAAATGATATGGTTAATAAAAATTGGAAGAATAGTGAAATGAATGATTAAAAATGACAAAAATATATGGATAAAACTATTACTTAAAATGCCTTCTTTATTTTTTGGTTTTTTTTTATTCGCCGTAGCAATACTCTTAGCACTTTATTCAAAACTTGGAATGAGCCCATGGGATGTTTTTCATATGGGTATAGTTAATCATTCAATTCTTTCTTTTGGACAAACGACGCAGGTCGTGGGATTTGGTGTAATAACGTTTTCTGTTTTCTTAGGAGTAATTCCTAGAATCGGAAGCATATTAAATATGATTTTTATTGGTGTCTTTATTGATTTAATCAATAATACCGGGATATTAAAAACACCAGGAAGCATGTTAGCCAAAATATTAATGCTTATATCAGCTATTTTAATTATGGGATTCGCTACATATTTTTATTTAAAAGTTGAACTTGGTGCTGGACCAAGAGACGGGCTAATGGAAGGTCTAATAAGAAAACTAAATAAACCAGTTTGGCTTATAAGATGCTCTATAGAAATTACTGTTTTAATAATAGGTTTCTTTATGGGAGGTCCTGTTGGAATTGGAACTCTTCTATTAGCAGTGGCAATTGGGCCATCAGTTGAATTTG
>DHIM01000249.1:8187-8423 GCA_002403785.1 Clostridium sp. UBA4746 | reverse complement strand
TTCTAAAAAAGCTCAACATATGACTTTCATAGACTTATATAGAACATTAAAGGCATAAACAATTATAAATAAATTTCAATGCTAAAGTATCTTAAAATAATAACGAGTCAATTTCGGTAAATATATACTGTTAGATTTTTAGTAGATAAAAAAACACCTAAATAATAAGTGCTTTCTATTGCTAATCATCTAATAAGTTAAAAATATGATTTTGTTATTATTAAATATTTATATAG
>DHIM01000249.1:7416-8040 GCA_002403785.1 Clostridium sp. UBA4746 | reverse complement strand
AATTATTAAATATTTATATATATATTGTTATTTGATTACACTCAATGCTATTAGTAATCATATCTAATGTAATCTCATAATAACTCCCATACGAATTAATGATATTACAATTACCACCCTTTCCGCTAATTAGAAACGGAACCTCACTGGTACGATTTTTAAAATTGAACTTACACTTCATCATAGTATGCATATGATGAGAAAAAATAGCGTTTACCTTGGCATTAGGAATTATACTATTTCTGAATAAATTCTCCTGATCCCATTGCAGATAATGGTAATCACTTTGAGGCAAACTATCATTGCAATCTTTAATCCTAAAAGGATTATGAAAATCAATTAAATAGTTATTCGTGGAATTCATTCTTTTAAGTAGATTAACGTCCTCATTCTCTTTTGGTGAAAAATAAGAATATATAACCGGTTCTGGAGCTAGAGGTTCAAAACAATAATGTGTATTCAGATAAATATATCGAACGTTCGTTCCAGGAATATTGATTTCATCTCTAGTTTTACCAATAAACTTCTGAAAATTTTTAGAATCGGGTTGGGGTTTAGCTATATCATAATCATGGTTCCCTATAGAAACGAAAACCGGTATTTCTTTATGTATCAGCTCAGCAT
>DHIM01000249.1:6182-7272 GCA_002403785.1 Clostridium sp. UBA4746 | reverse complement strand
TTCTTTATGTATCAGCTCAGCATATGTTAACTTATAAAAAAGATTGAAACTGGCTTCATCATTTCCATTATTAACAGCATCACCGCCATGTATTATAAAGTTTGGATTAAAATAGTTACTTTCTTTTCTACAGTTGATTTCCTGAAGAATTTTCTTATATAGAAATGCATTTTGACCAAGACTTCCATTGGAATTATATATCACATGGCTATCCCCTAAAACAACAAACCTTAATAATCTACCATTAATTAATTTATTATTAAGAATCTCCTTAGATATATTATTTAGCGGTTTTATACTCAAATGTGTCATAAAAATCACCTTCTTTTCAATATTAGACTTAAACATAAAACTAAATATTAAAATTTTAATAATAAAATAAAATGATTATCCACAAAAAATATATAAAATAGAAAGTTTACGTTACTTATGATACGGTTCATTACTTATTATTCTAAACCCTCTATAAACTTGTTCCAGCAACATTACTCTAAATAACTGGTGCGGAAATGTCATCTTAGAAAAGCATAATTTATAATTAGCCCTTTCTAATACAGCACTAGATAACCCTAATGAACCTCCAATTACAAATACTATATTACTCTCTCCCCTTATCCCTAGCCCCTTTATATAATCTGACAACTCTACTGAGGATAACATATTTCCTTTTAGCTCTAGAGCAATTACAAACATGTTATCCTTTATTTTTGTAAGAATAATAGCTCCTTCTTTTTCTTTTATTAATATTTCTTCCTTCTTAGACGCATTGTCTGGGGTTTTTTCATCACTTAATTCAACAATGTTAATCTTACAGTACCTGGTTAGTCTTTTTGTATATTCATCTATAGCACTTCTCAAATACTTTTCTTTTATTTTCCCCACACAAATTATAGTTATGCTCATTCTGAGTCTCCTTATTTCACCTATATTCATATTATAATACATGTAATATGATGCTGTATTGTATATACTAAATCTTATAATAAAGGAGTTATAATATGACTCAATCCTTCATGTATAACTAAGATTTTGTAACATTACCATATGTAATTATTAACAATACTGAAATAATTATAATTGATATTATTAT
>DHIM01000249.1:2015-6053 GCA_002403785.1 Clostridium sp. UBA4746 | reverse complement strand
ATATTATTACGTAATTCAATTAAAAATTTCTACCAAACATTAAAAGTCCAAAAATAAATAAACCCTGCCACAAAGTGCAAAGTTTTTTACTGAAATTTATTTGTTGTTTTACGTAATTATGCTAAAATTATTTTCCACAACATTTTTTATATTTTTTCCCACTTCCACAAGGACATGCATCATTTCTTCCAATTTTATCATTATTAACTACCATTTTAGAATCTCTATAATTTCTTTGAATTTCTTTTCTTTTTTCCTTAGAGAAAATGCTTTCCCATTGTGGAAGCTCATACAAATAATCTGCTTTTGCATCCAACATATTAAAATAAAGTTTTTCAAAGTCTATTTTGAAATTTACTTCTGTGTCACTTTCAGTCTCTTCTAGTTGTACAGGTTCTAAAAGACTATCATTTATTCCATCAGTAAATCCCATAAAATATATGTTTGATACTTCAAAGTAATTTGCAAGTGCATCCATCGTACCTTTAACTTCATCTTTATGGTTTGATAATAATTTAGTATAAATGCGTTTTTCTATTTGCCCGTAATCATGCCAAAATGCAGGTTCTCCTCTACGTTTAACATAATCAACCACCATATCTGTCCACTCTTTATATAAACTCATTCTTTATTCTCCTCCAAATCATACTGTATTTGTTATCTTCAACTATTATAATAAAAACTTCGCTAATTTTCAACATATATGTTTAAAATTTTAAAATTAATTATATCTTTTATATTTTCCTACCTATATTCTCTATTTTTTAATTGGAATTATTTCATCCTTACTAAAAGGCTTTGATATATCAAAATTTCCACCTATAGTATCAATGTCATTATTATCCATGGTAATTTTTACTTTTTTTACAGATGGCAATTGAGTTAATGATGCAGCTATACCTTGTAGACAGCTTTTCTCTTTTACTACCGACATATTTTTTTTAGCTTCTTTACTTAAATTAACATAAGCAATAGTGTCTTTAATAGAAAAACTCAATAATCTAGTTTCTTTAGGAAGTATTGGTTTTAGCTCACTTTTCACGGTAGGTCCTTTTATAAGTTCTTGCATAATAGTTTCTCCGATAAGCTCTTCTTTATTAATAATCCTCTCATCTTTAACTACTTGATTAGTAGATCCATCTTTAGTAGCATCGAAATAAATATCCAATTGGATAAATCCATCCTTTTCTAGAGGAAGTTTAAGATTTTCAAGCTTTTCCTTATTTGTAACACTTTTATTATCTTTTTTTTCGCATCCCAAAAATGTCACTGATGAAACAACTAGCATAGAACATAATAATATTTTAATTGTTTTCTTCATACTAGACCTCTCCTTTAATAATCCACTAAAGCGGCTTAATTAACGGCTTCAGAAGAAAATTTACAATTCCACCAAAGTGTTGAATTCGCTTGGGTAGCAATACCCATGCTGCAGCGATAGAGTGCCTTCTTCTGAAATGTCGTTAAAAGTCAATTACATCACTCGGCATATCTCTTTTAGCTAAATTCAAAGAAATATCCCTACCTATTTCAATATAATTCTCTTTAAGAATGTTAACCACTGTCTGATAAGCTAGTTCAGGAAAATTATTAGTTTTACTCAGATGTCCTAAAATAATATGTTTTCGTTTATCATTGATTATTTCAACTATAGCTTGGCCACATGCATCATTTGATAAATGGCCCACATCACTTAATATTCTTTTTTTTAGAGGATACGGATAAGGTCCGAACTTTACCATCTCCACATCATGGTTGCTCTCAAGCAATATTACATCTGCATCTTTTATTATATTCTTTACTTCGCGTGAAAAATATCCTAAATCTGTAGCTATACATGCCTTTTTGTTTCCACTATAAAAAGCATATCCTATAGGTGCTGCCGCATCATGTGATATATTATAGTTAGCTATATGCATGTCCATTATATCCACAGAATTACTTTCAATAATCTTTATATTATTTTCCTTCACGTTCCCTATTTTAGTTTTCATAGCTTCCCAAGTATTTTCATTAGCGTAAATTGGTATATCATATCTTCTAGAAATAATTCCTGCACCCTTTATGTGGTCGGAATGTTCATGAGTAATAAAAATACCATCAATATCATTAGGGTTTTGATTTATCTGTTTAAGTGCACTTTCAATGCTTTTCCCCGTCATACCAACATCTACTAAAATTTTTGTATTTTGTGACGCTACAAATATGCTATTTCCACTACTTCCACTATATAATGGACAAAAAATCATAATTGTCTCCTTTGATTATAAATTGTTATAAAGTAACTCTTCTTATATCTGCCCCTATACTTCTAAATTTTTCTTCAATGTTTGGATATCCTCTATCAATATGTTCTATACCTAAAATTTCTGTAGTACCTTCCGCTATAAGACCTGCAATAACTAAAGCAGCGCCCGCTCTTAAATCTGATGCTTTCACCACTGTTCCTGTAAGTTTATCTACGCCATCCACAGTAGCAACGCTTCCCTCGACCTTTATATTGGCTCCCATTTTTTTTAGTTCATCAACATGTTTAAATCTGGCTTCCCAAATGCTTTCATTTATTATACTTCTACCCTCTGAAATACATAACAATGTATTCATTGGTTGTTGGACATCCGTTGGAAATCCTGGATAAGGTAAAGTCTTAATATTTACAGCCTTTAATCTTCCCTCAGCTTTTACAGTAACACTGTCTCCACCTTCATGTACCTCTGCTCCCATTTCCATAAGTTTTGCAGAAATAGATTCAAGATGTTTGGGAATAACATTATTTACAGTTACTTCACCACCACAGGCAGCAGCCGCTATCATAAATGTACCTGCCTCAATCTGGTCTGGAATTACACTATAGGTACATCCTGTTAATTCTTTTACACCAATGATTCTTATAACATCAGTGCCTGCACCTTTAATGTTAGCTCCCATAGAGTTTAAAAAGTTAGCTACATCAACAACATGTGGTTCTTTTGCAGAATTTTCTAAAATAGTTGTACCTTCTGCAAGTGTTGCAGCAGCCATTACATTTATTGTTGCTCCTACACTAACAACGTCAAAATAGATACTAGTTCCAATTAACCTATCCGCCTGAACATTTACTGCTCCGTTCTCAATAGTTACTGTTGCTCCAAGTGCCTCAAAGCCTTTTATATGTTGATCTATAGGTCTGACCCCTATAGGACATCCACCTGGAAGCTCTACTCTAGCCTTTTTAAACCTAGCTAAAAGCGCACCAATCAAATAATAGGATGCTCTCATTCTTCTCACATCTTCTGTATTAGCATCTATACTAGTTATGTTTGTACTATCTATTGTAACTGAATTTTTTTCTCTATTTATTTCGCATCCTAAATTTTCCAATATTCTTTCAATACAATTTACATCTTCTATATCCGGAATATTTTCAATGATACATTTACCTTTGCTTGCTATTATAGCTACTGGTAAAATTGCTACCGCTGCATTTTTTGCACCACTTATTTCCACTTGACCACTGATACGTCGACCCCCGTTAATTACCAATTTATCCATATTTGTATCATCCTCACTATATATAATATATTAAGTACTTTTATTTTTACATACAACCCAATTATACCATACCTACATTGAATATAACATTTATTTTGAAAATGTTATATAATATTATTTTTATTAACAGATAACTTATTATGATATTTATATTTTTAAAAAAATATTGTAAAAATCACCCGTGTTTCCACGGGTGATCTATACATTGATTTACATTATTGTGCTGTTTTAAAACTTCCACAGTCTGTACATTCTGGTGTTTTAGCAACACTTTCATGTTTTACAACATCAATTTTGTTCAAAGTACAAAAATTATCATCTTTGCAATGAAATTTACATTCACCTACTACACAACCTATACTGTCATTATGATTCATAAAAAAGCACCTCCATTTATTAATTACAAAATTATTATTATCATAATTAAAATTATTTATGCAAGTAAAAAAATATTAATTAGTACACATACATAAATTTACACAGAAAATACAAAACTTAAATATTATG
>DHIM01000249.1:372-1911 GCA_002403785.1 Clostridium sp. UBA4746 | reverse complement strand
CTACTTAAATATTATGTTATAATACACTTATAATTTATTCATAATAATTTTAGCCAATCTTGGTTATTAATTTCACTTGGAGGAAAAATATGAAATATTTTTTAGTTGCATTATTTGATGATCTATCTAATTCTACAGTCCAAAATATGCAAAGAGATATTTGTAGAAAATTTAAACTATATAAGAGCTCCCCTAACCTTTATATAACTATAAGTGCTATAACAAATCCAGATGTAGAAAAATTAGATGTAGTTATTTCTAAAATCTTAATTCCTTATAAAAAATTTAAGGTGGAAATAAATAATAGTGTTGTTTTAAGTGAAAATTCCAGTCAAGTTAATCTCAAGGTTGAAGACAAGGGATATATATACCGCCTTGCAAGAAATATTACAGAAACTTTAGATTTACATAGTTTTAACGTTAAAACTGACGATGATAATATTGATCTGCGTATTCTACTCGCTAATGCTAACAACATCATTAAGAAGTTATATAACGGAGGCACAATTTATATTGATGATACTTTAAATAAGGATGATTTTTTTAAATTTGTAAAGGTTTCTAGACTTGAATTGTGGAAACAAGTTAGTAATAAAAAAGAAATGTTAGTTAAAACTTATGCATTAAGAGAATACTAGAATTATATATTTATGTTTTAGGTTGAGGGGGATGACAATGATATACTACTTAGTTGGCTTATTTGATAAAGCTTCTTATAAATATATGGAGTCTATACAAAAATCGCTCTGTAAAAAGTATAACCTATACAGTTCTGACGCAAAGTTACCTAAACTTCATGTAACTTTAGAGGTAATAACTGATCCTAATCTAAACGATCTAGATATTTCTTTAAAAAATATTCTTAAAGATTATTCTAGATTTGAATTTGAATTGAATGGTGTAATATGCTTTGATCCTCCCTATAAATCTGTAAACCTAAACATTAAAAATAAAGGTACTCTATATGAATTATCTAAAGGCATAAATTCTAATTTAAGTTTACAAGGTTTTGATGTTAGAAAACATATTGAAAATTGGAATTTACATATTTCATTAGCTAACAAAACGTTCGCTGATAGGGAATGGTCTAATAGTGAATATTTAGCAGCTTGTAATTTAGCTAAGGATGAAAATTTCTCGAGAACTATAAGTGTCGATACTGTAGAACTTTGGAAACCTATAAATAATAATAATGAAATGGTGGTTAAAAAATATGAACTTACAAAAGTTATTTCAGATGCAAAGCACCTTAGACCATAGAATTCAAGCAGAACATCACCTTGAAGGAGTCCCATTATTAAATAAAAAAATACTATCACTTCATGTAGAACTTGGCGAGCTAGCCAACGAAACTCGTTGTTTTAAATTTTGGAGTACCAAAGAACCATCAAGTAATAATGTTATTCTTGAAGAGTATGTAGATTGTCTTCACTTTATACTAGGTCTTGGAATAGAGAAAAACTTTCAAGATATCACTTTAGATGTTAAAGATGTTACTTGTGAACTATCGCAACAGTTTTTAAACTTATATATAAATGT
>DHIM01000249.1:0-294 GCA_002403785.1 Clostridium sp. UBA4746 | reverse complement strand
TTTTTAAACTTATATATAAATGTTGCAGATTTTACTAGTTGTTCTTCTATAGGCAATTATTTGAATATCTTTCATAATTTCTTAAGTTTAGGTAGAAATTTAGGCTTTAGCGAAAATGATATAGAAAGTGCCTATTTATATAAAAATAAAATTAATCATGAACGACAGGACAATGGATACTAAATCATTTTTATATACTTAAAGTCTTACCTTCTAAAATCTAGAAATTAGTTTTTTTAATATTACCATACATTCTGGGCAAACTAACCTAGAGGAGTGTGATTGTAATTGGGT
>DHIM01000098.1:6820-7052 GCA_002403785.1 Clostridium sp. UBA4746 | reverse complement strand
GTTTTTAACTATACATTTAATTTAACCTATTGTGCTTAACAAATATTAAAATAAGAGCTGTACTCTATGCCATGAGTACAGCTTTTCTATTGCTTAAAAAATGGTATTCAGAAAAAAATACGGATGGAAATGTATACAAAACAGATAATAAATTCGGATAAGTAATTGATTAAAGAATTACTTAATTATCTTATCTTTTCCAATATTACGTCTTTAATTATTACTTCTAAAT
>DHIM01000098.1:6301-6684 GCA_002403785.1 Clostridium sp. UBA4746 | reverse complement strand
CCTTTAATTATTACTTCTAAATTATCTTTATTATCTTCGTAAATTGCAAAACCTTCTCCATCTGTCCCTATAACAATTTGTCTTTTTACTATTTCTTCGTCTGTTAACGTAAAAGCTTTCAAATCTATTGTAATATCCCACGCTAATTTATTCGCGTCTAATATTTCAAAACTACACCGAGAACCTGTTCTAATTACGTTTAATAAATTACAAAGTATAGTTTCGATATCACTTTTTCGTTTATTATGTTGAGCAATAATCTCTTTTACTTTTACTGTCCACTCATCCATGTAAATTTCCCTCCCCTCTCTAAAATTACTATATATTATATAATTCTATAGACGGTCTTCTGAATTTAATGCTTTTAGTATTTCATATTGGTT
>DHIM01000098.1:3100-6000 GCA_002403785.1 Clostridium sp. UBA4746 | reverse complement strand
CGTGCGCGTCTGCCATTCCGCCACTATCGCATATATTGCTTATATATAAAGGATTAAGTCTCGTAGTCATGTGTTCTTATAATCCTTTTGACTACGAAACTAATTATATATCAATTTAAAACAAATTGTCAAGATTTTTTATCAAATTTTAGTTAGGCATCTCAAAAAATAATTAATCAGTATGCTAGTTTATTCTTAGTCAGATGACTTTAGCCCTTCGCCATATAGTTTCACATATATGTTATAATTTGTCTTGACTTTTTTCACATACTTATCAGTTTCTCCAAAAGGTATATTAATTAATGTTTTTCCATCACTCGAGTATTCTGGATTTTTAAGCCATTTTTGAACATTTCCACGTCCACCATTATAGGCTGCAAGCACCAACTCTGTATTTCCATTAAATTCATTATTTAGATTGTTAATATACCAACATCCCATAGCAATGTTAATTTCATTATCATATAATTTTTCTAAGTTGAAACTTTTTAATTTCATATTTTCTGAAATCCAAAGTGCTGTATCAGGCATTATCTGCATAAGACCATAAGCGCCTCGATGTGATACTGCTTTTTCATCAAAATTACTTTCTGCCCTAATTACAGCTGCAATCAAACAAGGATCTACGTTATACCTTTGCGAATATTTAATTATTAAATCTTTATTTTTCAAGGGATAAAAGCTCTTAAAAATGCTTTTAATATTAATTAATATAATAATTAAAACAATTAGGCTTAAAATTTTTATAATTCTTTTAAATGTCATAACTTCACATTTAACCTTTCAAGCTTAGTAATAATCAACTCTAATTGTATCTTTGTATTTTCGACGCTTCCCCCATTATCAATAATATAATCTGCATACTTTTTCTTTTCATCTATTGGCATTTGAGCTCTTATTCTATCCATTGTTTCTTCTAAATTTAATCCACCACGTGATATAACTCTTTGAATTTGAATGTCACTACTTACCCACACTAAAATATTCATATCCATACTCGTATGTAAATTGTTCTCTATTAAAGTAGGTGCATCGAGAAAGCATAACTTTATATTTTCTCCTTCGCACATTTTCATTCTGATATTTATTTCTCTTGTTATAAACGGCATCATTATATTTTCAAGTTTTTTTCTACGAGTATCACTCTTAAATATATAGTTTCCAAACTCTTTTCTATTGAGTTTACCTTCTTTGTTAAAAAACTCATCTCCAAATTCGCCTTTGATTTTACCCATTACCTCAGGATATATTATAAAAATCTCTCTTGATACAATATCTGCATCAATAATGCGAAAGCACTTATCTTTGAGCATATTGGTTACTGTGCTTTTTCCGCTACCAATACCACCTGTTATTCCTACCTTTAGCATTTTCTTCTCCCCCACTTTTTTATAGTTGAAATTTAAGAGTCTAGCTTTATAGGTTTAACCTTCAACTCTCACTTTTAATTACTTAGCCTCATACCAAGTGTTTCCGATACTTATCTCTACTTCTAAAGGGACTGAGAGTTTAATAACATTTTCCATCTGATCTTTAACCAAATACTCAACCTGCTTAAGCTCATCCTTATATACATTTAATATTAATTCATCGTGTACTTGAAGAATTAAAGTACTCTTTAATCCTTCTTCCTTTAATTTATCAAACATGTTTACCATGGCCAGTTTTATAATATCTGCTGCGCTTCCTTGTATAGGTGTATTCATAGAAAGCCTTATACCAAAGGCCTTTACCATTTTGTTTGTTGAATTTATTTCAGGTATGAATCTACGTCTATTCAAAATAGTGGTAACACTATTATTTTTTTCAGCTTCAAGCACTATGTCCTTCATGTATTTTTTAACATTAGGATATCTTTCGAAGTAGGTTTCAATATATGTTTTAGCTTCTTTTCTAGATATATTTAAATCCTTTGCTAAACTAAATTCTCCAATACCATAGACTATTCCAAAGTTTACAGCTTTTGCATTACTTCTCATGAGCGATGTAACTTCTTCTATAGGTACATTGAATACCTCAGATGCTGTTTTGGTATGAATATCGCAATGCTGAATGAAAGCTTCAATTAAATTTTCGTCTCCAGCTATGTGAGCCAGTACCCTAAGCTCTATTTGTGAATAATCCGCAGATAATATAACACACTGATCATTATGTGGTATGAATACTCGCCTTATAGCTCTACCCATTTCATGTCTTATAGGAATATTTTGCAAATTAGGTTCTGTGCTTGATAGTCGTCCTGTTGTAGTAACCGTTTGGGTGAAGTTCGAATGTATTCTACAATCCGTATCAATTACTGCTTTTAGCCCCTCAATGTATGTAGAAAAAATCTTTGTTAACTGCCTATACCTAGTAATTTCTGCGATAATAGGATGCTTATCAACTAATGCCTCTAAAACCTCCGCATTAGTTGAATATCCTGTTTTTGTTTTCTTTATAACAGGTAAATCTAACTTTTCAAACAATATCTTGCCTAATTGCTTTGGAGATTTAATATTAAATTCTTCTCCAGACAAAACGAAAATGGTACTTTCCAGCTCATTTATATCTATAGCAAACTTTTTACCTAATTCCGTTAGTTTATCTTTGTCAATTGTAAACCCTTCTGCCTCCATATATGATATAGCTTCTGTCAATGGCTGCTCTACAGTATATAGAAGTTTTTCCATTTGATACTCTGCAATTTTCTTTTCTAATATCTCATAAAGCCCTTTTAGTAGTGCTACTTTATTAATTTCTTTTGCGTCGCCTTCACCTGTAATGCTAATTCTAAGATTTGTATCCATAAGAGTTTCTAAGCTATACTCTTTTTTTGCTGAATCAAGTAAATAAGCCGCAAGCTCAGTATCAAATTTTACTCCTTGTAACTTAATGCCCTTTTTATTAAGCGCAGTATATGT
>DHIM01000098.1:0-2978 GCA_002403785.1 Clostridium sp. UBA4746 | reverse complement strand
TTTATTAAGCGCAGTATATGCATTTTTTATAGAGTGAGTTACCTTTTTAATATCATTACTCTCAAGCATAGTTTTTAAATAATTTATAGTTTTCTCTTCATCTTCATTAAATAAATCAGTAACCTTAATAAAATAGTTTTTTTCCTCATAATTAAAGTATATGTTGTTTACGCTAATTTTAGAAAACACATTAGAATTTGTAATATCAAAAATTATATAAATGGTATCTTTAATTTTCTCTATAACGTCCTTAAGTTTAGGTAACTTATCAATCACCTCAAAATCAGCGGAAAATATTTCTTCAATTGAATCCTCATTATCTTCTATTCTACCTATTAAAGATTTGAATTGTAATTTATAGAATAAATCTTTTAAAGCACGCACATCAAATTTTTCTTTTGATTTAATTGATTCTAAATCTATCTCCATAGGAACACACGTAATAATAGTAGCTAATTTTTTACTAAAAATAGCCTGTTCGCTATAAGTCATTAAATTTTCTACAAGCTTTTTTCCACTGATTTTTTCAATATTTATAAGAATATTTTCTATACTCTTATACTCTTTTATAAGCTTATAAGCAGTTTTTTCACCAATTCCTGGCACACCAGGGATATTATCAGAAGAGTCTCCCATCAACCCTTTTACATCAATGAATTCTGTAGGAGTCACTCCATATTCTTCTATCATTCGATTTCTATCATATATTTCTTTTTCTGACATTCCCTTTTTATTTATTACAACTTTAACATTATCTGTTGCAAGCTGAAGTGCATCTCTGTCTCCTGTTACTATAAAAACTTCAAGTCCTTCTCCTTCTGCAAATACAGATAATGTTCCAATCAAATCATCCGCTTCAAACCCATCTAATTCATAAATATCTATAGCCATTTTCTCTAAAAGTTCCCTAACTAGAGCAAACTGACCGCGGAGCTCATCAGGCATTTTTTTTCTACCTGCCTTATAATCTTTATATTCTTCATGACGAAAAGTTGGTGCACGCCTATCAAAGGTTGTTACAATATAATCCGGCTCGAACTCTTCCTTCATCTTTAAAAGCATAGTTGTAAAACCATAAACTGCATTAGTGTATATTCCATCAGAGTTCGTTAGAGCTGGTAATGCATAAAAAGCTCTATACATAAGACTATGACCATCTAAAATTAATAGTCTTTCTTTAGACATTGTAAATCCCTTCTTTCTACTATGTTTATAATTTTATATGTTGCTCTATATTCTAGTTCATAATATACTTCATCAATAAAAGTATCAATTTCTTGAAGAATTGTATACTCTTTCTATTCTAACCACAAGGGTTTTTCTACTAGCTTTCCCCCCATTTAGAAATTTTAACATATTACATTCTTAACTTCCAGTTGAATTTGCCCTTAGCTTTATATAATAAATAATATTTTCATATATATTATACCAATAATATGCCCTAAAATTAACATACTCCCTCTAAAATTTTTTAAATAAGAAATATTTGTCCCTTAAAAAACAATTTGAATAATTAACTTTATCTAATTAAACGTACTAATTTATAGTAAATATATATATACCTATTGCAATAATTATATATATATGGTAAGATATTTTTTGTTAGACATGCCGAAGTGGTGGAACTGGCAGACGCGCTGGACTCAAAATCCAGTGGTAGCAATACCGTGCGGGTTCGATTCCCGCCTCCGGCACCAGTAATAGCAAGGGTTTTAGTAAATTGTAAAGATTTACTAAAGCTTTTTTTATCTTCTTCTAAAAATCTTCTAAAAATCTTCTAAAAATATTGTTTCAAAATTAGTTATAGCTTACGTTTGTAAACAAATCATTTATCTTCTTGGCTGCATTTTTCTTCATTTCAATATCAACATGACTAATATTCATTGTTGTTGAAATGTCACTATGTCCTAACCAAACAGGAATTTCTTTCATAGTCACACCAATCTTTAGCAGATAAGAAGCCATTGAATTGATATTTAAATATTCATGAACCATCACGTCATAATTCCAAGGCAAAGATTCCTCAAATTTTCTCTTACCAATGTATGAAAAATCCCAACCTTTAAAAATCTTTTTTTCTTCTGACAACCAGTATTCTTTTAACTTCATATATTCCATAACATAAGCTCCTTTTCATAATTGATTTTGATGAAAAGCAGTGCAGTTAACTGCTATCAGATTATATTACCTGCATTGAGTAGTTATTTTGTTTTATTCTTTTCATAAAAGTTACTTCCTTACATAAATAGTATCAATAATTTTTACAATAAAATACGACGCCAAAAATCTCAATAAAGTCATCTTAGATTTAGTTCATAATTCTAATTATAATGTTGCATAAAGAACAGTATCTAAAAGTGAATCAGAATGTTGTCTTAAATATAATTTATATTCAGGCACTAATTTCTTTATTGCTAAAGGAATTTCAAATATGTCATCTGCCCTGTGGTACACACAAATAGCCAATTCGGGTCTATATTTTTTAATAATGTTTTCCGCTCCCTCAATTGTTTTACGCTCTGCACCTTCAATGTCCATTTTTATAAATGTCTTTAAAAACTTATTTCAATATTGAAGATAAAAAAGCATACTTTGTTGTAAATGGATCAATCACTATAATTATAGACTTTGAATAAGCTATTATATTAAATAAATATCTGTGTTGAAGAGTATTTAAAGAACATATATACTACCATATAGACATATTAGTATTATTACTTCTAATAAACGCTTGAAGTTTACCCCTCCTATTTCTTATTAAATAATTTATTAATTGGAAAAAATATATAAAGAAATAAAAAAATGAGCGCAAGTAAAACCCCATATCATTAGATGTGCGGTTTAGTGTATGTTAATATGTTGAAAGCTGTAGCACATTTGTATCTTTAAAAGGAAAATATTTAATTTCATAGAACTATAAATTAATAAGGGGAGGTGAGTTATATTATGATAATGTATCATACAGATAAAAAAGTTGA
>DHIM01000001.1 GCA_002403785.1 Clostridium sp. UBA4746 | reverse complement strand
TTAGGAGAAAAAGATGATTGAAATTCAAGATATACTCAATCAACATGGTGATGAATATAGAAGAAATCATAAGCTGCCGCTAAGAGAAAACATTACAAGCATAAAATTGCATGAAAAGTGTGGGTTTAGAAAAGTTGGAATAAGAGAAAAAATTTCTAAAATGAATAATGAAGAAGAATGGCACGATGTAGTTTTAATGGAGCGTAGAAGCCAGGTAGTTGAGGGGTCTATCGTAATGGAACTTAAACACATAACAGATAAATTCATTATTCATTGGCTGTAAAATCTCAACCGACCATTTAAAGCTTAGAGAATGTCATATAGCCTCAATGAAATGTAACTCAATTAGTATTGTGTTGCTTTTAGAAGTGAGGTAACCGCAAAAAAAACAATAGTTGAATAAGTTTTATCCAACTATTGGGGGCATTTAAAGAAGTTATCCTTTCATACTTACCAACATAAATTTACTATATTCCAATATAAATTAGATATAGTCCTAAAAACATCACAATAATCGCCAATATAGTTTTTAGTATTTTACCAACAAATAAAGTTTTCTTAGAATTACTTATGGCTTCCACACAGCCTACCGAGGTGCCTGCAATTAAAATCAAAGTGCAATGACCAATGGAATATAAAAGTAGCATTAATATACCTACTATTATATTTCCTTTTCCAGCTACAAATGCTAAAATAGCCACTAGCACAGGTGTAGAGCAAGGTGAGGATAATACCCCTCCAAGTATTCCGAGGAAAAAGGCTCCCAGAAGTCCTACTCTTTTATTTGGTATTTTACATGAGTTACTTTTAAATTCCATTACACCTAGTAATTGAAGTGAGACTATAAGCATAATTACTCCAAGAACTATATACCACCATTTTCCCGTTCCCGTCATAAGTTTTCCGAGTATTGCTGAAAGTGCTCCAAAGGTAGTGAAGGTAATTATAATTCCAACACAAAATATAAGCGAATACTTAAAAGCAAGCTTTTTATCTTTGCCTGCATACCCGCCTACATAGCCTACTACTAAAGGAATTGTAGATAGTACACAAGGACTAAAGGAAGATATTATTCCTGCAACAAAGGACATAATCAAAGCAAGCCAAATATTATTAGATAGCATACCACCAAAATTATTTAAAAACTCATTCATTTATTCAACTCCCATATCTTTGAATACTTTTACAATGTCCTCTGTTGAGAAGAAACCTTCATGTCTAAATACTTCTTTTCCATCCCTATCTAGAAATATTTGAGTTGGGATAACCTTTATCTCATACTTGTTAGTTTCTTCTGGATTTTCATTTATATCTATGAACTTAACAACAACCTTGCCATCATAAGTTTTTTTAACCTCAGCAAGTACAGGAACCATCTCTCTGCATGGTATGCAAGTGGATGATCCTAAATCCACTAACGTAGGTTTGCCTTTCACTATATCTTTTGTAGGTTGATTAGGTGCTTTTTTTACAACATATGTTTTATAACCCCAAATTCCAATAACACTAAATATTAGAATAATAATTATAATAATTTTAGTTATTCTTGTCATTTATTCACCCCCATACATAACTATATAATTAAATAGTTAAATTTAGAATATAAAATTAGTTAATATGTATAGTACTATGCATATTAACTATCATCTACAATTAGTTATATTACTGCTAATTGTAGAAATAAATAATCTATTCTTTTTTTAGTTATTTTGCATATTATTTACATATCCAAAAACATATTTATTAACATGTTCAATAATGTCTTTCACATCATCATTATATAACCTATAGTGCATCTCAAGTCCAACCTTTTCACTCTTAACCAATCCTGCATCTTTTAAAATCCTTAAATGCTGTGATAAGTTTGCCTGGCTAAATTCAATCTTTTCATTTAGTTTACAAACACATTGAGGACCATTAGATAGAAACTGCATTATTTTATATCTTACTGGGTTTCCAAGCGCCTTAAATATCTTTACTGCCAAATCATCCTGATTCAATTTTATTCCTCCTTGTAGTATTAAAGGTATGTAATTACATTTAATACTTCGTTAAAACTTTATAACTTTTAATTAAATACTTATATAGTATATATTATTTTTATAATCATTTCAATATTATGGCTATGACCTGGCATAATGTTTCTTCCTTTTACAAAATTTAGTTGATTTACTTTTATTTGTTTTCTAAAAGCCATTCAAAAGCAGGAGTTGAACTTGATAGAGCGGTAGCTGCTTTTGCAAATTTCGCTATAGAAAATACTTCCATTATTTCTTCAACAGTTGCTCCACTTTTCTTTGCCATTTTTGTATTATTCATAATGCACGTTTGTGAATCCAATGCTATGGTAGCAGATAAAAGCATCAGTGCTTTATATTTTTGTGGTATTGCCTCTTTTGACATAACAAATTTCTTATCCATCATATGATTTATAACAATACTTTCATCCAAGGCTCCTAATACTTGTATCGGTTTTGGAACCTCCCCATTTTCCTTTTTAATATTCTCCATAATTGTTTTGTAATCCATGATAATTCTCCCCCATATAAATTTATTTCTCGTATACATCTAAAACTGCCTTTTCCACTGCATCAGAAATTTTTTCAAGATCTGTTGATGAATTTAAATCAAAATTCTTTGAAATTTCCAAATCCTTAGAAACAATAATATGTTTATCAGTTTCAAAACCAGCTTTCTTTAAAGTTGTTTTAGCACAGCTCATTGGACAACCATCTATTGCTACAATTCCCTTTGCATTCTTTGCTCCATTGGTAATATTGGGAAGACCTGCTGAAATACTCGCAAGACATAGTAATGATGCCTTATCATACCCAACATTATTTGCTGCCTTCACACTACCAAGCATTGTTGATTGTCCTACATTTGATGCACCCGCGCAGTAAAATACTGCAACTGGACTTTCTCTTTCTTCAACTTCAATACCTTTAGTTTTTTTATCCATATAAGGTAGATACCAGTTATCCTTTGGCTTTTCTATTTTCGCTACTTCAGGTTCTACTGAGCTACACCCACAACAACCAGATACCTTTACTTCTTCCTTTTCTACTGATCCACAGGCACAAATGTTTTTTTCACTCATTATAATTCCTCCCTATTTTTATATTTTATTTATCAAGTATATAACTAATTAATTATATACTTATATTATATCTTCTAAATGTAATTGTCAATATTAAAGTTTTAACTTCTTATTTTGAAAATCTTTAATATCCTATCTTCCGCTTCTACTATAAATAAAACAATACTATTTATATTTTTATTTCCCATATTAAAACATTCCTTTCTTTTTTATTACTCCTACTTCACTGCAACCATCACATTCAAATTGGATTGTTACGTGATTTATTTCAAAATGCTCGTGAAGCTCTTTTATAATCTTTTCATCTATTTTTTTTGTTTCGCTAACCAGCATATCTCTAACATTTACATGAGCTTCAAAATTTATATTATTTTCATCTAAACTCCATAAATGAACATGGTGAACATTTTCAACACCATCAATATTATGAATTAAATTAACAACCCCACTTAATACAATTCCTTTTGGTGCTCCCTGCATTAAAATACTCACGGCATCCTTTATTATAGTGAAGCTTTCTTTCAAAATATATAGTGCTATAAGTACTGTTAAAACTGAATCTATCCAATATATTTGATAAAAATAAATCAAAATTCCTGCAATTATAACTCCTAGGGAAGATAATGCATCACTGAATAAATGCAAATAAACAGATTTAATATTCATATTATCTTCAGAACCTGAATGTAATAAAAAGGCTCCTATTGTATTTGCAATTAATCCTAGTAATGCCACCCAAATAACTATAAATCCATTTATTGCTGTTGGATGCATTAGCTTAATATACGCTTCTTTAAATAAAAATAATGATATAACTATGAGCACTGAAGAATTAACAACTGCGGCTAATATTCCAGCTCGTTTATATCCAAAAGTCTTCTGCTCATCATTATCTTTTTTAGAAATTATTATAGCCACATAGCTAATTACTATAGCTACGGCATCACTTAAATTATGAAGGGCATCTGAAATTAGTGACAAACTTCCTGAATATATTCCTCCTATAATTTCTGCTACTGTAATAATCAAATTCAATATTACAGTTATTGTAAAATTCGCTCCTTTTACATTGGAAACATCATGACTATGTCCGTGATTATGATTGTGTTCATCCATTTCAACCGCTCCTTTCTATATAATTTTCCAACAATAGACTTTTTTATTATAATTTTTCTGCATTCTTATAAATTTTACTAATTTCATCTTTAGAGATGAAGGCTGATAATAAATAAGCTATAATTATTATGCCTGGAATATCAATTAGCAATCTTGTTACCGCAAACCTACTTCCAAGTGCAGATACTTCAAATAAGAACATTGGTATTTTAGTTGTAGACCAAGCTCCTATGAATATAAGAATATTACTAAATTTCACACCCTTCTTCATAAAAACTGCTGCTACAGGAAATGCTCCATAAAGTGGTCCTGCTGCTGCTGATCCAATTATTATAGATAAAATGATTCCTTTAATTCCAGACCCTTCGCCCATGTACTTCATCATGGTTTCTCTTGGAACCCAGATATCAAGTAATCCTAGAAGTACAAAAACCGGTGGTATAACTAGAGCCATTTCCTTAAAACTATAGACTGCAATACTAAAGGATTTTATTCCAATATCGGCATTAAAAATAGTAAGAATACCTACTGCAATTACAGTTACAATAAAGAATCTATATCTTTTTAATAAATTTTTCATCTCCTTAAACCACCCTTCCAATGATATATGCCACTATAAATGAAAATATAAAAGCAAATAAATTTCTGAGCATCGTTAATTTCTTACCAAAATATTTAATCTCAACCGGCATAGTAACAATACCTACCATCATGAGTGTTGATAGAAAAGCGCCAATTTGCATGTACCCTGCCCCATTTTTAAGTAGCATGGCTGCTGTTGGAAAAGCAACAAACCCTGGTATTAAGGTTATAGACCCAACTGTAGCTGCAATTACAACTCCAACCCCCCCCCGAATTACTTCCAATCATATTTGATATTACCTGTGGATTTAATACTGCTAGTAAAACTCCAACAAGCATAATAACACCTAAAAATTCTGGTAAAATATTCTCAAATGCTTTCCATGCCTTTTTAAGTGCCATTTTTGTTTTTTTCTTATTCTTGTAAAACGAAATAACAAGCAATAAGATTGTTATTCCATACAAAATGTAATTACTCATTTAAACTCCCCCATTCTGATTAAGTATATAATTAATTACTTATATACTTATAGTATTCTGAATCACTAATAATGTCAATGTTTTATCAAGGGTATTTTTATAATAATTTAAGATTCACATTCTTATTGATTTTAATTTAAATTTAATTTGTACTGATTGCTTTTAGATGTAGTTGTCCTATATTTGACATTGAACTTGACAAGCAGAAAGATGATGACATATTTATTGAAATTGAAGGAGTTAAATTCATAGCGGAAGATAAATTTGCTCCTGCTATAAAAAATCTTGAAGTAATTAAACTTGATAATAAATTTACTGTTAAAAAATTTGCCTGTGGTTGTGGTTGCTAAAAAAAGATTGCCATATGGCAATCTTTTTCTGTTAATATCATTATAAAGATAAATTATAAATATTTTTTAATTTCGTCAGGGGATGGCACTCTTCCCATTATCTTCACTTTTCCATCAATTACTAGGGCAGGTGTCTTCATAACTCCATAAGCCATAATTTCTTTGAAATCAGTAACCTTTTCTATAGTTGCCTCAATACCTAACTCCTTTATTGCCTTTCTTGTGTTTTCCTCTAATTTTTTGCAACTAGAACATCCCGAACCTAAAACTTTAATTATCATAATATTTCCTCCTCTTAAACTTTTGATCTTTTAAACAAGTAAAAATGAAAATGCATTGAATAAATATCCTATTATGACTATACCTGTTGCAACTATAGCCACAAATATAGTTAATAATTTAGGTTTAACAACCTTGCTAAGCATAATTATTGATGGAAGTGAAAGTGCTGTTACTGCCATCATAAAGGATAATACCGTGCCAATACCTACGCCTTTTCCAAATAATGCTTCTGCTATTGGTAATGTTCCAAATATGTCAGCGTACATTGGTATACCTACAGCGGTAGCAAGTAATACTGCAAAAGGATTATCGTTTCCAACTACAGTTTCTATTATTGATTGAGGTATCCAATTGTGAATTGCAGCACCAATCCCAACACCAATTAAAACATATAACCAAACCTTATGAAATACATCTTTAACTTGCTCTTTTGAATAAGATATTCGCTCGGACCTAGTCATATCAATTACTTCTACATCCACATCCTTTATTTCTTTTACATAACCTTCTACATATTTTTCAAGGTGTAATCTATCAATAATAGTTCCACCAATAACTGCTAAAATTAATCCTACAACAACATAGGCTATAGCAATCTTAGCACCAAAGAAAGACATTAAAATTAATAATGATGCCAAATCTACGAGTGGCGAAGATATAAGAAACGAAAAAGTTATTCCAAGTGGTAGTCCTGCTGCGTTGAAGCCTATAAATATTGGTATACTAGAGCAGCTACAAAATGGTGTAATGGTTCCAAGTAAAGCCCCTAGTATATTCCCCTTAATCCCCTTAATGTTTCCAAGAATTTTTTTTGTTCTTTCCGGTGGGAAATAACTTTGAATATAGGATATAAGGAAAATTAACACTGATAACAGTATAAATATTTTTATAGTATCATAAATAAAAAAATGTACGCTACCACCAAGTCTTTCCTTAATTGATAGTCCAAATACTTTTTCTACAAGGCCTTGAATAAGATTTGAGAGCCAAGTCATTTTCAAAATTTCATTATTTATCCAACTAAATATTTGCGAAATTACATTCATATTAGTCACCTACCTTTATACTATTTTTATACTATTAAAGATTAGGGTTACATTTTTTTTTAAACTTTTCCGCATATTCATCACCATTTTCAAGGCTTTCTAAATCCTTTTTCACCGTAGAGTAATTTTCTGGGTTTAAGATTATTTTTTCAAGTATCTCATTTAAAAGCTGATTTTCTTTGTCAATGCGATAGTATATAAATTGTTCTTGCCTTTCATCTTTTACAAAGCCCATATCGCGAAGCTTACTTAAGTGCTTTGAAATTTTAGGTTGAGGCTCTTCTAATATTCCTTGAATTTGGCATACACAGAGTTTTTTATGATATAGCAAGACTAAAATTCTAAGTCTTGTTTCGTCAGATAACACTTTAAATAAATTCATTAGTTTCTCCATTAGTTTCACATCCTTTAAGTTAAATCAAATAATACTATGCTTATATTCTCATATGGGTATATAAGCATAGTATTCCTGAATGGACGATTTGTCAACTATTTTTATTACTATATTATTCCACATTGGGGGGGTGGTGGGCAAAAACACCCAGAATAGTATCTTTCTCATGCCAAGTTTGGTTATTGTGTTTTACATATAGTTTATTTATTATTTTTTAAAAAAAGATTGACAAATTAATTAGATAAGCATATATTAAAACTAGATACTATACCGGGGTATGGTATAAAGGTAAGGAGGAGTAAAAAATGTTAAATAAGACAGATGACAAATATCAGCTTTATATCAACGGAAAATGGGTTGACGGAAAGGAAGGGAAAACCTTTAAAGCATATAATCAATCAAATGGCGAATTACTAGCAACTTGTGTAGATGCCGGTAAAGGGGATATCGATAATGCTGTTAAAGCTGCTTGGAAAGCATGGGAGACATGGAAAGATATTAGTCCTCAAGAACGTTCAGGTATGTTATTGAAAATTGCCGATTTAATAGATGAAAACAGTGAGAAATCTTCATCTATATCTTTAATTATCCACCCAACTATGCTATCAATTTTGCCTATTTTTTAAGATAAAGCATACTTTTTTTGAGTAAACAGAGGCGTCACCGCTTATGCTCATCGACGAGAACCGTATGTGAATCTGTCTAACAATTATTATATTAAGTGCTAAAACAAAGGCTTCTTACGTATAATTTAGGTAATAATAAATTATATATCGTTATAACTAAATATAACGATATAAATCAATAAGCATTAAATTCTAAAATGTATTTAATGTAATAAAAGAAAGGATGTGCTGTATATGATAAACACTTATTTTATTCCTACAATAAACTCAATTGGTCAAGGGTCTGTTAATGAGGTTGGAAATCACATTAAATCATTAGGTGGTAACAAAGTATTAATTGTTACAGATGAAATGTTAACTAAATTAGGTATGGCAGAAAAGGTAAAAGGTATATTAGTAGAAGCTGGTCTAGAAGCAATAATTTTCGATGGTGCTCAGCCAAATCCAACTGATCTCAATGTAGAGGCCGCTGTTGCAATGTGGAAGGAAAATTCCTGTGATGCAATAGTATCACTTGGTGGAGGATCTTCTCATGATTGTGCTAAAGGGCTTGGACTTATAGCTGCTAATGGTGGCAATATTAGGGACTATGAGGGATTAGATAAATCAACAAAACAATTTCCACCTTTTGTTGCAGTTAATACTACAGCAGGTACTGGATCAGAGATGACACGTTTTTGTATAATAACAAATACTTCTCGTAAAGTTAAAATGGCTATAGTTGACTGGAGAGTAACACCAAATGTTTCAATTAATGATCCTGAATTAATGGTTGGTATGCCACCAGCACTTACTGCCGCTACTGGAATGGATGCTCTTACTCACTCTATAGAAGCCTATGTTTCTAGCGCTGCTACTCCTCTTACAGATTCTGCTGCATTAATGGCTATAAAACTTATATCTAAATACCTGCCTAAAGCAGTTGCAAACGGTACAAATATGGAAGCGAGAGAAAAAATGGCTTATGCTCAATTTTTAGGTGGTATGGCATTTAATAATGCAAGCCTTGGGTATGTGCATGCTATGGCACATCAACTAGGTGGATTCTACAACTTGCCTCATGGAATATGTAATGCTATTTTGCTTCCAATAGTTTCTAGATTTAATATTTTAGCTAGTGCAGAGAGATTCCAAGATATCGCTATTGCGATGGGGGAAAATGTAACTGGACTTTGTGTACATGATGCTGCTGAGGTTGCAATTAACTCAATTGTAAGATTATCAAAATGCGTAGGTATTCCTTCAGGCCTCACTGAGTTAGGTGTTAAAGAAGAAGACTTTGAAGTAATGGCTACAAATGCTAAAGCGGATGCATGTCAATTTACAAATCCACGTCTTGCTACGCTTCAACAAGTAATTGAACTATTCAGACAAGCAATGTAGCTTAGATTGAGGTCTCTGTAGCAATGGAACAGAAAGTTACAACTTAATACCATTTATTAAATATATCTTATAATTTTAGCTAGTGTTAAAAAAAGTGTACTATTACGAACTACTATAAATGTAGTTCATAATAGTTCTTTTTTTCTGTTTAGAACGTTCAATTATTTAAATTGATATTACCGAACAAATATAATACAATAAGATTAAAATAAACATAAATAAAGTGTTTAAGCCTATACGGTTAAGAGAAGTTTATATTAATAAAGTAAGTTTTCTTAAACATCTATATCAAATTTTAATTCTGGGAGAAGGGGGTATTACAATGAAAGTCGGATTAATAAGGTGTATGCAAACGGAGGATATGTGTCCAAGTACTACCTGTTTCAAGGTTGTAAAGGAAAAAAAGCTTGCATTTGAAGGAATTGAAGAAGATATTGAGGTAGTTGGCGTTAATACTTGTGGTGGTTGCCCAGGGAAAAAAGCTGTAACAAGAGCTGTTGAAATGGTTAAAAGAGGTGCTGATACTATTGTTTTAGCGTCCTGTATTACAAAAGGAAATCCTATTGGTTTTGCTTGTCCACATGCACAAAAAATGAAAGATGTTATTCAGAAAAAAATAGGAGATACTATAAAAATTATTGATTACACACATTAAATAGTAATTAAAATTAATAATAAATGAACAGTAGAGTTATTAACAAGAGTGTAAATAAATGCTCTTGTTTTATTTTTTGCAAAAGTTCCAAAACAGTCGTTTTCGGTACTTAAATATAAACCTTAGAAATAGTCACTTTATAAGTGATTTTCAGTTCCAAAACTATTACCAAAAACAAAGTATCAAAACAACTCTAATACAACCTTTATGGTATTTATAGGCATTACTTGCTTAACGTAGGCAGAAATCATGCGAATAATACACTTGTTACCTTATGTACAAAACTTAGTTCAAAAATAGGAATAGTTATTTCTAATCAAGCATTAGATCAGCGTTTAAATGAAAGATGTGTGGAATTTTTAAAGAAGATTTTTGAGAACCTGTTGCTCCAAGCAATAATGAATAATACTTCTGCAATTGCTTCAGCCGCTGTACCCAGTATCCTTGATACATATATTATCCACCCTAATAAACACCCTGTAAATCTTCCTAAAAATTGCTCCGTATATACACGGAAGGAGCCAGTAACAGGACGGTTTATACTTATGCTAGTCATGGCACCCAGTACCTGTGACATAATGATTCCTGCAAACAGAAGTGCCAAAACTACTGACGGTCCTGCTTCTTTTATAGCTATTCCTGATCCAAGGAAGAATCCCGAACCTATTATTCCTCCTATTCCTGCAAGGCTATAAGCATTTAGGTCCTTGGTTGAATTATTATGACTATTTATGCTTTTTAATTTATTATCCTGCATAATTCTCACCCTCTTTATTTATATAAGAATAGTGTACTCATATTTTTAAAATATAAATTATATCATTTAGATGATACAAAAATATAACTTAGAATTTAAAAAATAAATAGGTTATAACTACTCCACCATATAGTGTAATGTAGTAAATGTTTAGAAATGGAATACTAATTCTAGTCTAGCATAATTGGTTTTCTATTATTTCTCATAAAATTATTTATGGGAATTCTTTGAGCCCCGAAGACGGGATCTCCTTGCCAGGAAAAAATGGAACAATGTAAGCAAAAGCACGAGGCTGATGCCTACCACAAGGCCCACCAATTGATTGGAACTCATGGCCGAAGTGGCGAGGGCCATCAGCAAGAGCACGATGGCCGTGGCGGCGGCGTAAGGAAACCCGAAAGATTGTTCAGACTGGTTTCCCTGCTTTGTCTTACTGTACCGTCGGAAGCGAACATATGTGAGTGCAATCACCAGCCAGTTCAATAAGATCGTGACGCCACTGGCACTGGCTATATAGACGAAGATATTTTGGGGCAGTAAGTAAGAAATGCCCACTACTATCAACAGGAAAGTACTAGATATGAGAACTGCCGTGATGGGCATCCCTCCTTGCTTTATTTTTGCCATAAATGCGGGGGCGTCATGTCGCTCAGCCAAAGACTTGAGCATACGGGGTACACCATACATGTTGGAATTCATGGCCGAAAGTATAGCACTTAAAATAACTGCGCTCATAATATGGGTCATCGCAGGCACCCCTAAATTATCAAAGAGAAAGATAAAGCCACTCCCGTTCAGGGGCACCTGGTACCAGTGAACTAATCCCACTAAGGTAGTTATGGCCCCTATGTATAAGATAATCAAAATGAAATTAATCAGCCTGACGGCCTGGGGTATAGTCTTCTGCGGATTACGGGTATCTCCGGCGGCGGGTCCAATGACCTGTTCCCCAGCGTAAGCGTATAAAACCAATAAGAGTGAACTAAAAGCCCCTTTAAGACCATGAGGAAAAAAACCACCGTGAATCACGTAGTTAGACACGCCTGGTGATTTAATTCCAGGCCATATCCTTGAAAAGACGGCCACACCCGATGCGATAATAACTAGGAGAATTCCAACCTTAATGAAGGACAAAATTTCTTCTACCCGGGCGAAAGCCCTCACATTCAAAAAACTAATACCTACGATGACTCCTACTATAATTAGGCTAATCAGCCAAATCGGCCACGTCGGCAGCCAGAAACGTGTAATTAAGGCCGCTGCAACCATTTCTGTAGAAAGTGTTAAAATCCCTGCCAGCCAATAGATCCAGCCGGAGATAAATCCTAGGGCAGGACCAAGATACTCCCCCGCATAAACGCTGAAGGAACCGCTGGTTGGTTCATTAGCACACATTTCCCCCAGCATTGTCATTACCAGAGTGGAGATGATACCACCTATGATAAATGTAAGGATAATGGCTGGACCTGCCTGATTGATCGCAAGGCCGCTGGCGACAAAAATACCAGAACCAATAGCTCCGCCCAATCCCAACATCGTTAAACCTAAAAGGGTTAGCCTACCCATGGGGTTATTTGGCTTTTTCTTAACTTTTGTTTCCATCAGGGGTTGACTCTGCCAAGAATGACTTTTAATAAAGTCGTGATATTTTGTATTTCCCATTTTAATTTTCCCTCCTATTTTTGTATTTAACCATTTAGATTAAAATAAATACTTTCCACGTCTATTTATAGTCTTTACATTTCAGTAAAAAAAATTCGAATTTCCTCCATTCTAATAATGTCTGGACATAATGGTATAATTGCCTTGAAAAATTTAATAATAAGTATTTTACTAGAAAACCCTCTAAAAAGGATAAAACCAGTTAGCCAATTTGACAGTATTAACATGTGGTATACTAACACTCCTATTGAAACAGACATCTGATAATAAGATATTGCAAAAGAAGCAACAACAGAAATCTTTATCAAATTACTTTTATATTTTTTAGAGGTTAAGGGTTAATAAGAATAATAAATTGCCCAATACAGGTATCCCAGTAAGAACATTACAAGCCGGATTAAGTTTAAAAATCATGAATATGATTAAAGGCGAGGATTTTAAAAAGTTAGGTGTTAGACTTCCAACTCTTTTTAGTCGAAAGGGTGTTGAAAAAATAATAAACAAATAAATTTGTACCTTATTATTCAAACATAAAATACGGTAGCTTTTATATTTGTTATAAATATTCAAAATATAAGTGTACTTAAAGCGTTGTTTTATAAGGTTTGTTAAGCATTTAGTTAAATTTAACTAAGCAATTATGCTTTTAGCTGTATCAATTCTTCCTAGTCCTTTGGATGTCGAAAAAATAACCAAGAATAAGGAAAGGGAAAAATAATGGGTATAGGATTCTTAGATATTACAGGATAAGAGCAATGGAAGTTGTCGACTAACATAGTAAAGAATTTTACTATGTTAGTCGACAAGGTGTCCATTGCTCTTATCTTGTTTCTTTATAAAAATTCTACTATGATCCTTTATTACCATGTGAATTAATTCTTATGTAAATTATACTCCTTAATTAAAATTATTTAATAATCGAAGCATATTTTTATAGTATTTCAATAATATTTCCAGTAGTGTTATATACAAATTCATCAACAAATTCATGTCTAATTTTTTCAACAGCATATTTCCCAGTGCAATGAGACATTGCTAAAATACAGATGTTTTTTTCTTTAAAATAGTTCATTGTAGTCTTTAATCTTTGTTCATCCGCTTCAACTAAATGCGTTCCACCAACAATACCATAGATTGACATACCTGTCCGTTCTACAATGTTTTCTAAAATATTAACTATCCCTACATGAGAACATCCTACTATGACCAACAAACCTTTTTCATGCCTCACTACTAATACTATTTCATCAGAAAAATTATCTACTACATAGTTTTCATCTTGTTTTATTTGAAATATTTTGTTTATTTGTTCAATATCATTACTTATTTTAAAATTAGAAAATATCATTATGTTTTCAGTAATATAAAATATATCTTCTTCAATATATTTTACTTGAATATTATTTTGACGAATATATTTTTTATCAAAGGAATTACCAATATGCTTATAATTATCTTTTTCAACTAATTTATATTTATTGTTAAAAAAGTCTTTCCCTGCAATTAACTTATATGAGTTACCAATTTTATCGACAAGATTTCTAAATCCTCCAGTATGATCATAATGTCCATGACTTAACACAACATATTTTAAATTACTCAAATCTACATTTAATTTTTCAGCATTTTTTATAAAATCTCCACTTTGACCAGTATCAAACAAAATTTTCATTTCATCAATTTCTATATATAGAGACAACCCGTGTTCACTGGATAAAAGATTATTATCATCAGGATTATTTTCAATAAGCGTTGTTATTTTCAAATTCATCTTAATCACCAAATTCCAATTATATTTTTCAAATATACCTAAGTATTAATTTATATGAAATCAATTTTAGAAAAATCAATGCGCTCTGAAGCATCAACTATATCTCTATTACAATGAACATATTCAATTTTGCCTACAAACATTTCATGTGATCCAGTAACTATAGAATCCACCACTTTGCACTCTATGTTTATAGGACAATCTGCCAATAAAGGAACCTTTACCTTTAATCCTTCTTCAACTTTAATATTAAGTTTTGAAAATTTATCCTCATCCCTTCCACTATGACTACCCAAATAGTCAAACATTTCTTTTTGTTCTTTTGTAACAAGATTTACTACAAAACATCCTGTTTCCTTTATCATTTTATATGAATATCTTGAAGGTACAATGCCTACCATAATCATTGGTGGATCATAACTACAGTTACAGCAGTATGCTACTGCTAATGCATTATTTTTACCATCAATACCTCTACAAGAAACTAATATTTTTGCCGGAGACATGATTTCATATCACCTTTGATTTTACTCATAATAATTCCTCCATTATTTATACAATTTATTTTTATAGTAACCATCTGAAAGATACAATGCGCCTATAGGATTATGTGCAAGTACTCTATCCTTAACTGCAAAAACAGTTACAGGGGCTTTAGAATATTTTATAAATAGTGAATCGTGACCTACGCATAATCCCAAAATTATATTTAAGTCTGCTTCGGCTTTATTTAAAAAAGTGGCCTGTCCGATAGGGTTACACATTGATTCATAAGTTCCAGGTCTTACTTTTTCATCTTCTTTAATATCTAAAAATTCTTTCGGTATACTTCCATTCTTGCATACTACTGAATTAACCTCAAAACCATTATGTTGTAGTATTGAAGACAATATTTTTGCCTCTTTGCTCAACCCAACGCAAAAAGCAACTCCTAGCTTTTTAAAGTTACACTTATTTGCAAAATCAATTGTCTCTTCAAGTCTTGTTTTTTTACAATATCCTTCTGCTTCTACTAGCGCGGAATTATATGCTAATTTATAATTTTCATCTTCAAGATATAAATCCTTTATTTTTTCTTGTTCTTCTTTTTCATTACATGGACAATTAAGTGGTAATTTCTCAAGTTCTCCTGTTTTGCAATGATGTTCACTGCACATAGCACAAGTATACATATTCTCACCTCTGATTTTTTTATAACTTTTGCATTTATATGGGTCTTATTTTCAAAAATAGTTCTTAATATTATTTTTTTTGCATTGTAAATTTATAACCTTTTTTTTCTATAATCTTTCTAAAAAGTATTAAATCATCATTCATAAAATCATCCTTTATAATTATTCATTACAGTGTCCTTCATGTTCATGCTCCGTGCAAACACTTCCTGTTGATTTTAATTCACCATCTATATGTTTTTGTACTACATCATCACAAAGACCTTGTGCCCCAACTACTACCTCAATACCGCTTTCGTTAAATAATTGCTGCGCTGTTTCGCCCATGCCTCCTGCAATAATAATATTTACATTTAATTCCTTCAAAAATACTGGAAGATATCCAGGTTTATGACCAGGATTCTTAACAAATTCTTTTTTTAATCCCTTAGCTTCATTTACATCATATATTGTAAATCCTTCACAAAATCCAAAATGTCCGCTTACATTTTTTCCTTCACTCGCTACTGCAATTTTCATATTGACATCCTCCTTAAAATTAACAAAATCTATTACTTTTTCAGTCAAACCCTTAAATTTATCATCTAATGCTTTACTTATTGTATTACTGTTATTATTGATAACATCTATTATTTCTTTACTCATTGGAAACTCGCCAATAAGTTGTACATCCATTTTATTTAAAAATTCTTGTGTATTACTGTTATCAAAAATTCTTATTTCCTTTTGACAATCAGGACAAACAATATAGCTCATATTTTCTACTAATCCTATCACTTTAATATCCATTTTTCTTGTCATATTAATAGCTTTTGCAACTATCATAGAGACTAAATCTTGAGGAATTGATACCATTACTATGCCATCAATAGGAAATGACTGCATTGCTGTAAGTGCTACATCTCCAGTACCAGGTGGCATATCAATGATTAAATAGTCAAGTTCTTCCCAAAATACGTCTGTCCAGAACTGTTTAACTGTATTTGCTATAATAGGACCTCTCCATATTACTGGTTGCTCTTCGTCTTCAATAAGTAAATTAAGAGACATCACCTTAATACCATCCTCTGTTGTTACTGGCCAAATACCTTGCTCAGAGGTTTCTGCTCTCTTGCTCCCTAAATCCAGCAATTTAGGTATGCTCGGGCCTGTAATATCAGCATCAAGTATCCCTACTTTGTAGCCTTTCTTGTTTAGTTCTTTAGCTAATAAAACTGAAATTGTTGATTTACCTACCCCACCTTTACCACTCATAACACCTATTACTTTCTTAATATTATTAAGCGGATTATTTTCAATCTTAAAAGTTTCTTCATATTTACATTTTTCATTTGATGAGTTTGAATTATTATCAGGCATTTAAAATCCTCCTTCTATTTTTAAAACAAATTTTATTTTACACATTCTTTTAAAACATTATAGGTGTACTCTATTATTTCATTACATGAGACGCCTTGTTTCTTTAATTGTAAGCATTCAAATGTACCATATTTTTCTTTTACTTTATTCATTATTTCCTTTGTGTATTTTCTTGATTCATTCTTAGTGGTCACTTCTTCTCTTCCTTTTAATGTTCCTAATGCCATAAGTGCTCCTGTAACTGCTCCACAAGTACTTCCTACCATCATACCTGTGCCAAAAGGACTAGCAATTGAAATTGGAATATTAGCATCATTTTCTTCATTGAATGCCTTTATTACAGATTCCGCACAATTATATCCTTGCTTACGATATTCTAAAACGTCTGTCATTTGCATCTACCTCCTATTTTTAAGCTAAAATATAAAATATTTATATTGTTATATCAATTCTACATGAAATTCTTTATATTACTCCACATATTTTCAATAGCCTTTTCTGCTATGCTATCTTTATAATAAGTTATAGGTTTTAGTTCATTTATTGATTGCATAACAATATCATCATATGGAATTTTACCTACTAACTTTAAACCCTTCTCATTAACAAAACTCTCTATTTCTCTAGATACTTCTTCATTTATATCATATTTATTTATACATACCATGGAGAAAACTCCAAAATATTCGCATAATGTTACCACTCTCATTAAATCTCCTAAACCTGATTTTGTGGGTTCTGTAACAACTAATACCGCATCGCTACCGGTAATTGAAGATATAACAGGACATCCAATACCAGGTGAACCATCTATTATAGTTAACTTCCCATTATCATTCAATTTTTTGCCATTTTTCCTTAAATAAGCTATTAATTTTCCCGAACCATCGCTTCCTATTTTCATTTCTGCCCTTGAAATTATCCCATTATCTAGTTTAGTAATAAATGTATCTGCGGTTTTTTGAGACTTTAATTTTATAGCATTTTGTGAACAGACTAAGCTGCAAGCGCCACAACCTTCACAATCAAATGGGTTTATCGTAAAATCCTTTACAGCATCAAATTTGCATACGGCCTCACATTTACCACACTTAACGCAAAGAAATTCATCTATAACAGCTTTTTTGCCACCAATAAAATCTCTTTTTTCAATATCTAATCCTTTGTAAAACATATAAAGATTTGGTGCATCTACATCACAATCTATTCTTATAACATCTTTAGAAAGTTCAGCTAATGCTGTTGCGATTGTAGTTTTACCTGTTCCGCCTTTTCCACTTAAAATCACTAATTCCAAAGTAGCACCTCCTTTGAAATTTTATCAAATATTGTTTTATGACGTAAATCATCATATAATATTTCTCCCTTAGAATAAAGAATGGCAGTCTCTTTACTATAAGGTATAGTCGCTATTAACTTTATTTCTTCTTGTCTGCAAAATTTTTTTACTATATTATCTTTTCCATCATCCTTATTTATAATTATCCCAAAAGATATATTATACATTTTTACAAGTTCAACAGCCATTTTTAAATCATGTAGTCCAAACTCTGAAGGCTCCGTAACAAGTATTGCTGCATGCGCGTATTTTAAAGCATTTACTACATTACAAGAAGTCCCAGGTGGGCAATCAATTAAATTAATGTTGTCGGATAAGTTTTTAAGGAGTTTTCTAATAACGGGTACTCCCATAGGTTCACCTATATTTAAAACTCCTCTGCTACAATTTATGTCTCTTATTTTGCCACTTTCGATTTTTCCTGTTTCTCTTTTTTTATAAGCTATAGCTTCATATTGACATGCAATCTCACAAGCTCCGCAACCATGACATAATTTTTCAAAGAGTATAATTTCCTTATTTACTTTTGCAAGAGCATTAAATTGACATACATTTACGCAAACTCCACAGGCCGTACATTTATTATCATTTATAATGGGATATTCCACCATAACCTTTTCTGTTTTATTTATTTTAGGTTTTAAGAATAGGAAACCATTTGGTTCTTCTACATCACAGTCTATATAATTTGACTTTAGTGCGAGGGCAAGATTTAACGACACTGTAGTTTTACCAGTCCCTCCTTTTCCACTAAGCACTGCTATATTCACTATATACTCATCTCCGATCTACTAGTTTGCTCCATGGTATGCAGGACCAGACATTTTTATTTCTTCAAGTTCTCCATTGTTATATTTCTCCATTACTAAGCTTGTAGCCATATTCCCACACTTATACGCTCTAATTCCTGCTTTTTCAATAAGTTCATAGGCATTAGGTCCAAGATCTCCTGTAATAATAACGTCTACTTTTTCTACATTTAATTGATTAGCTGCAACAATACCTGCTCCACCACTTGAATTTTGACCTTTATTTTCTAAAATTTTAACTTCCTTACTCTCTGTATCATGAATCTGAAAATATTCACACTGGATCTATGTCAATAGTGTAGA
>DHIM01000023.1:3497-7408 GCA_002403785.1 Clostridium sp. UBA4746 | reverse complement strand
ATAAGTTAGTTAACACTATCAATCCTTGATATAAGAAAGTGGCTTAAAACACCCTCGTAATTTCATAATTAAAAAGGCATTATTCTTTTCGAAGGCATACAGATCACTTTTTTAAAATTGGGAATGAATTTTAAAAAGGTGAAATCATCAACCTTTGACAGCACCATCAGTAAGACCACTTACCAAATACTTTTGGATAACACCAAACATAATAAATATAGGTATTAATGCAATGACAGAACCTGCCGTCATCATTCCCCAATCTATATCATATTTGCCTATAAAGGAATTAATCCCAGTTGGAAGAGTTTTAAGGGCTTCCCGGCTTATAAACAGTGTATTAAAGAATAATTCATTCCATGCTCCCATAAAGGCAAAGACAAAAGTTGCAATAATCCCTGGTTTCATTACAGGAAGTATTATTCTTATCAATGCTTGTATTCTTGAACATCCATCAATCATTGCTGCTTCTTCCAAGGTATATGGAATTTTTTCGAAGAAACCTCTTATTATCATGGTGCAAAAAGGAATGTTTAAAACTATATAAATTATTATTAATCCTGGCAAATTATTTATAAGACCTAACTTTGCAAAAAGTATAAATATAGGCACTATAATTGCTGCCACAGGAACCATTTGAGTTGCAAGGAATAGAAAGAGAGTAAGTTTCTTACCAGCAAATTTAAACCTTGCCAGAGAATACCCTGCAAATAGTGATATAATCAAGGTCCCTATTGAAGCAGTAGTACTTACTATCATACTATTTTTAAAGTACACTGGAAAGTTTGTAGTTTTTAATATATTCACATAATTATCCAAAGTAAAATGCTTTGGGAGATATGTTATAGGTATTGTCACTATTTCTTTAACTGACTTTACCGATGTAATAAATATCCATATAATAGGGAAAGTCATAAAAACAAAGAATACTACCATTAATATGTATCTCAATGCTTTGCTTAATTTATCTTTCCTGTTCATTAAAAATCACCCGCTTTATCAAACTTTGTAATTGATAGATAAAGTATAGTATATATAAGTAGTATTACTAAAAATATGACGCTTAGTGCCGATGCCTGTCCGAAATCAAGGGCTTTATATGCTTTGAAAATAATATAAGAAGCCAAATTGTTTGATGAATTCAATGGTCCTCCATTTGTCATTATGTATATAATATCTGCAAAACTAAATATCCATATGACTCTAAGTAGCAAAGTTGTAATGATAGTTGGTTTTATGTATGGCAGAGTTATTTTGAAAAATTTCGCTATTTTTCCTGCACCATCTATTTCCGCAGATTCATATAAGGTAACCGGTATTGACTGAAGTGCAGCCAGAATCATTATTGTGAAAAATGGTATACCATACCAAATATTTGCCACTATTGCAGAAGAAAGTGCCGTATTTACTTGTGCTAAGAATGAAATAGGTTCTTTAATTAAATGCAATTTGAGTAGGATATCATTAATAACACCGTACTGTCCATTAAGTAGCCATTTCCAAATTAAGCCTATCAAAAATCCAGGTACTGCCCAAGGAGCAAGAACTAAGGCTTGATATAAACTCCTAAATTTAAATTTTTTATTCAATAGCAGTGCCAAAATCAACCCCAATATAAACTGGAAGCTTATTGAACCTGCAACCCACCAGAATGAGTTCTGCAGAATCTGCCAAAAATCTTTTTCTGCGAATATTGCTTTGTAATTTTCCAAACCATTGAAATGAATATTGGGATCATTTAGTTTGTAATGGTAAAAGGAAGTTACTATCCCTTTTGCAATTGGATACCCAATAAAAACAAACATCAATATTAATCCAGGCATTATATATAAATAAGGCTCAATCTGCTTCTTTTTAATATTACTTATAACTCGTTTTTTTGTTACTAGTAATTTTCTACTTGCCAATATTCTACCTCCTTTTAACAGGAATGGAGTAATCCTCCACTCCTCATGATCTAATACTACTATTTTTTATTGTATTTAGCATTTGCATTTTCTAAATATGTAGATATGTTATTCATAGTTTCTTGTGCAGTTTGTTTTTTCAATAGATATGACTGCAGTTCTTGCGCAGCGATCTTGCCGGTAAATTCTCCCCATTCGGGTAAATATTCAGGAGCACTGAACAATACTGTATTTTTATCTTCTAAAGTTTTTGTGTATGCAGAAATAAAACCTTTTTTAAAGTCAACGCTATCAGCAGGTACTTTTGTTGAAGGAATAACTGAATTTTTAACACCCCATTTAAGGTTGACTTCAGGGCTCATCATATAAGAAATGAATTTCCAAGCAGCATCTTTCTTTTCAGATGTAGATGTCATTGAAAAACCAACGTATCCTCCTTGTAAATATCTCTTACCATCAGGGCCTACAGGAGCTAATCCTGTTTCAAATGTTCCTTTAGCCATTTTTTCTTCACATGACTTTATTACTTCAGAGTCCTGTATAATTAGTGCGGTATTACCTGATGTGAATGCATCAACTGTTTCTGCATATCCCCAGTTAAGGGCATCCTTTGGAGATGCGTTGAAATACATATCAGTGAATTTTTTAAATGCTTCAACGGATTCAGGTTTTCTGAATACACTCTTACCGTTTTTATCGAAGTAATTGGTGAATCCTCCATTAGTCATAATGAAATTCGACATAAGAGTCCAGCCTCCGGCTCCTCCTCTGAATGAATATCCATATCTATTTTTTGACTTATCCGTAATTTTCTTTGAAGTATTAAAGAATTCCTCTGTGGTGTTTGGAACAGCAATGCCTGCAGCTTTAAACCAATCACTCCTATAATACATTGCTTGGAAATACAAACTATGAGGTATAACATACAGCGTGTTTTTGTATGCTTTACCAAGCTTAAGACTTGTCTCTGTCAGAGTATCCTTTTTGTCCCATTTATTAAAATATGGTTGCAAATTTTCTATCTTACCGGTTGCACCAATTTCAGAAACCCAGTTTGCCGCCATTTCAATTACATCTGGTAGCTGATTTGCAGCTGACAGTGTAATGATTTTATCATGAGCCTGTTCCCATGGCTCAGAGATTAATTCAACTTTTGTATCTTTATTCTTTAATTCAAAGTCAGATATAAGCTCTTTTACAAATTTAGTCCTCTCAGGACTGGTTAGAGTCTCCATAAACTGAATAGTTGTTACTTTTGGCTTATTAGATTTACTACATCCGTAAAAAGCCATGGAAACAACCAAAACAAACGCTAAGACTATTAATAATCTCTTCATTACTATTCATCCTTTCAGTGCTTGGACCAACATATGGTCTCACATCTTATAGCTTATATTCGACTAGAATAACTAGAATCCTCTTTTTGGTAAACTTTTTCGAAACAATTTGTAAACTTATTATCGAGCATAGTGTATTTTATTTTATAAATAATTTTATTTGGCAGATTTGAAAATTCTATATTTTATGGCTAAATATCATTATTAGGTGCAGTTATTAAATGGTGAAAAACAATGGATAAGTTGTATAAACATTATATAAATTTTAGTGACATCATTAATAAGTCATCAAAAAAACAATGAATGTAACACATCAGAATTGAACTGCTCCCTATAAAGTAGACAGTGGAAATAAAAAAAATACTAACTCTTGAAAGTTAGTATTTTTTTTGATTAAAGCATTGGTTTATATGTGTTGTTAAGGATTCAGTTAAATTTAACTAACCCCTTTATACCTTGAAGATTTTTATAATTTATTAAATTAAGAGTCTGTAGAAATACAATCTTTATTTTATTTAAACCTCTTTTCCTCATTTCTCTTATTAAAGTACTTCTCCTATTAGAGAGCCTAGCGTAATTGCTAGGGTTTTTTACTTATTGGCTAACACTTTTAAAATAATTATTTAAATCTTGCCCTATATATTATTTTTACTATTTATTTATATCT
>DHIM01000023.1:2570-3251 GCA_002403785.1 Clostridium sp. UBA4746 | reverse complement strand
ATTTAAAATATTATAAGTACTTCGCGGATTTCAATGCAAAAAAAAATAACCTCCGGAAGAAGTTAGATGAGATATTATTAATTTAAATTTGAATGTTACATAACTGTTATATCTTTCATGATGTCGGTTATATTAATGTATTTGTCACCAGTTTTCAATTAACACACACAACTTAGTTTTTGATTATATTTAAATTAAAGTTAAGGTATATATTGAAGTTAATTTAACATGCGCTTTTTACTCAATATATTTCACATGAAAAAATGTACACTATAGATACAAACTATTGTTATATATGGAGGTATTGTATGGGAAATATAGATGTAAAAAAATTAAAGCAATCAGCTTATATACAAGAAAGAATAGCGTCAAATGGAACTAGTCTTTCAGATATTTCACTTGAAACATGGATACAAGATATTAAATTGCCGAAAAAGTATATTGAAAATTTTCTAGATTTTTATAAAATGACTGAAGTTGAATTACAACAAATTATTCAACAGACAGTAAGTGAAATTAAATATAATAAAAATCCAGAGTGGATAAATCATCTCAAAAATATAATGTTAACATTTGATAATAATAAAGATTTTTTGAAATATATAAAAAACGAAGAATATCTAAAACATCCTTTTATAGTTTTTGCTTATCCATTTTTAAAATGGATCTACTCTACTCTTG
>DHIM01000023.1:0-2446 GCA_002403785.1 Clostridium sp. UBA4746 | reverse complement strand
CTACTCTACTCTTGATGTAGTAAATCAAGGTGGAGATATAGACAAAGACGTACTAATTTCATCAATATTAGAATCAAGTTTATTTACTATACTCAAAATATCTTCAAAAACTTTAATTGTAGAAATAACAAGATATAGTAATGAAAATAGATTGATAGGTAATAATTCTGAAGAAAGATATGAAAATTTCTGTCAACAGATTCAAAAGAGTAAAAATTTTGAAGATATTATATATACATATCCAACTATGCTTCGAATTATAATTGAGGAATGCATTCAACAACAAAAATCTATATTAGAAGCCGTTTCTAATTTGAAAAATGATTTTTCAGAGATAAAAACAAAATTTAATTTATCAGGAAATATAATTAACATACAATCAAATTTAGGAGATAGTCACTGTGGGAAAAAATCTGTTTTGATATTTTGTTTTGAAAAGGGAAGGATTGTATATAAACCAAGATCTTTAGATGTAGACGAAAGTTTTAATAGTTTAATTGATTATATCAACAAAAAAACATTAAAATATAAAATAAAAAAGACAAATTTAATTGCAAAGAAAAATTACGGGTGGCAAACTTATATAGAGTATTTAAATTGTTCAAATAAAGAAGAAGTAAAAGAAAACTATTATAAAGTTGGTGTTTATACATGTTTGTTCCATGTTTTGTTAGGAACTGATATGCATATGGAAAATCTAATAATGTGCAAAGCTGATCCTTTTTTCATTGATCTTGAATCTTTATTCCAAAGTTTTAATGGAAAAGATATAAAGCATGAAACATCTTATAAAAAAGTTCTAGATAAAATTAAATCTTCAGTATTGAGGACTTGCCTTTTCCCAGCTAGTATGAATAAAAATACTATTAAAGATATTAGTGGAATAACTGGACATGGAGGTCAAAAAATTCAAAAGAGTAAGTTTACTTTTGAAAATAATTATACAGACCAAATTAGATTAACAAGAGAATCATATGTTATAAAAGACAAAAAAAATATTCCTTTACTAAATAATCAAAGAGTTGATCACAAAGAATACACCGCATTTCTATTAGATGGGTTTAATGATTGTTATGAACTTATATTAAATAATAAACAAGAATTTATAGGTCATAATGGACCAATTTATCAATTTGGTACAAATAGAGTACGTACTATTGTTAGAAATACTAATGATTATGGAATTGTGCTAAATGTTTCAACACATCCCAAATATTTAATAAATGCAGCATATAGAAATAAACTTTTCGACAATATGTGGAGTATCTTAAATACAGATATCAAATTAAAAGATATTGTATCATCGGAAATAAAAGACTTGTTTAATGGAGATATTCCATATTTTTACTCTTTGGTTAATAGTAAATCTATTTATGATAGTTTTAATAATGAGTATAAGAATTTTCATGATGAAACTCCTTTAAAAGAAGTAATAAAACGTATAAAAGATATGAATAAAGAAGATAAAATATTTCAATCAAGTTTAATAAAATTAACGTTAGCTAAACCGATAAAAAAATGGGAATTAAAAGAGTATAAAAAGGACTATTCATTCACTTCTAATCTAGTTGAAAAAAGCAACTATTATCTGTTAGAAGAAGCAGAAAGTTTAGCTTCACAAGTTATTAATTTATCAACGTCAACTGATAAATATAACGATTTATGTTGGTCAAATGTCATGATAGGTAATGGGGGTCAATGGATTCTTTCTCCCCTAGATGTATCTCTATATGATGGTGTATTAGGAAGTGCACTTTTCTTTGCATGTCTTTATAAAATTACAAAAAAAGATGAATATATAAATACCGTAGAAAAGATATTAACATCTGCGGAACTTTATATAAAATTTTATAAAAATGGAGATTCAATTTCTGCTTATTCTGGAGATGCTTCAATAGCCTATTGTTATTATTTTCTGGGAATTATTTTAAGTAGATTAGATTTAAAACGAAAAGGAGTTCTTCATATATTAAAGTGCAGGGACCTAATTAAAGAGGACAGCAGTTTTGATATTATTTCTGGTTGTGCTGGGACTTTAATTGTTGCATTAAACATATATAAGAAAAATCTAAACGAAGAAGTACTTGATGTTGCAATCAAATGCGGAGAACACTTAGTAAAAAAGGCTACTCCCATTAAGGATTGTGTAGGTTGGAATACTCCTGTAGGCGGAGGAATTGCATTGGCCGGAATGTCTCATGGAAATTCTGGAATCTCATGGGCGCTTATAGAACTTTACAAAATAACAAACAAAAAAATGTTTTTAGATTATGGATATAAAGCAATTTTATATGAAAGAACGATTTATTCACCTGAAGACAAAAATTGGTTTGATTTAAGAAATAGAGAAAATAGATTAGCAAAAGGCTTCCCCGAATCTGTTAATTGGTGTCATGGAGCACCTGGAATAGGAATGGCACGCATAAGTAAGCGTAAAATAGCCCAC
>DHIM01000304.1 GCA_002403785.1 Clostridium sp. UBA4746 | reverse complement strand
AGTGCAATAATCCAAGCATATAATGGCTTTTTATAGTGGAGATATAATACTGAGAACAATATATAATTAAATATAATAGAAAGCCATATATTCCAACCGTTATGGTAAGTGAAATATCCAAATTCCACACCAATCAATTCTGATATAGTGAAAATAGCAACATAAAAAGAAAAATATTAATGATGGTTAACAGAAAGTAACTCATATTGTTAGTAATGCCCTAATTTATTTAAATAAATCAGGACATTTTTATAAAGTATGTTAAATATCCGTTTAACATACTTTGGCTATATTTCTAACGTTAGCGACTCATTGGCTTTTGGCTTTTGTACGAACTTCGTTAATTTATGTTTTCACTATTATTACTTTTACAACAAATAATGATAAATATAACATAATATTAAAAAAACCATCTGATTTCAGATGGTTTTTCTTTTGGTTCAAGATAATTAAAATTATGTTGAATGCAATTTTATAAATTATCTCTCGATTTCCGTTAATCTAGGAAATAGTTTTAAAGTATTATCATAATAAATTGCATGGACCAATTCTATCTGCAAGTATCGTTAAGAATGCACCAGCATGTGGAATAACAAATTTAATATTAGGAAATCGCTTTAATGTTCCATTTAATATCATATTGGTTACGGTACGTGTTGTATCAAAGAAAAATCCCATCATTGAAATAGATAAATCTTGAACAACATTTTTAGGAACACTACGTAAGCGGTTAATAACTAGTCACATTGACAGCTATTAACCGCTTACTTAACAACCCCGAAATTTTCAAAGCTTTAATTCTAACTCAACAAAAACTAGCTAGCCAAAACTCAAAACAATCATAGAAGATATGGCAGCGGTGAATAACAATAATAGTCAAAAAGAAATGTGGATGTTACTGCCACATTTCTTTTTTTGACTATTATTACAACTACTAAAAGCAAATGATTGCTAATTCTAATCATATTAAATTAATTAGCCTTAACTGCAAATAGGCTCTTTAGTTAATCCATTATAAGTGTTTTGCCTATGTATTCTATATATAACGTCGTTAAAATTTACTTGAATAAAAATATTATTTACTAATAGGTCTTAATTGGGAATATTTTCAGTATAGTTACAATGATATATGAGATAACAAAAATGTGGAGGCTAGTTTGGAAATCAATACATTATTTAACAAACAAAATATAAAGAATGCAATCTTTGTAATAGGAGGATGTTTAATATCTGCTTTAGGTATAAACATGTTTTTAGTCAACGCAAAGCTATTCGGTGCAGGTTTATCGGGTATAGCAATTTTAGTTCAGTATGCTTTGAAGGTTCCAGCAGGATATACTGTACTACTAGGTAACATACCATTACTCGTGCTAAGTTACAATAAGCTAAACAAAAGATTTACTGTATACAGCACACTCGGCACTCTTTCGTTATCAATATTTTTAGTACTTACACAGCACTTAACAAGTATTATATCAGTTCATGACACACTCTTACTTTGTGTTTATGGAGGAATATTATCAGGCGCAGGTCATGGTATAGCTTATGCAAATCATGGGTCAGAAGGCGGCATGGATATTGTAGTAATGCTAGTTAGAAAGAAATATGACAGCTTTAATGTAGGTCAGCTTGGTTTTTTTGTAAACTGTATAATAGTATTTATAGGAATGTTATTAAACGGAATAACAATAGCTTTATACACACTAATGAGCATATATATAGCAGGTGTTATTACAGACAAGATGATTTATGGATTATCAAGAAAAAAGGTATTACTTATAATTACTGATAAAGAACAAGAGGTATGTAATTATATAGCAGCCTATAAGTATCATGGTGTTACTATACTGGATGGTAAGGCACTTACAGGCTATGAAAGAAAAGTTATATATTGTATAGTCCATATATCAAGATTACCAGCATTTAAATTTGGAGTCCAGAAAATAGACAATAACGTACTTATTTCAATACTGGATGCTTCAGAGGTAGAGGGCAGAGGATTTAACACAAGTATTCTATAATGAGATAAGAAATTGTAACTATGTGTAATGGATATATACTCATATACTGGAAAGTATGAAGGTAACGGCTGTTACAAAACTTAATGACTTGTACAATTACATGGGGAGAAAATAGCTCTCATTTTTTTATAGAATTTTATAGGGGGCAAAAAAAGGGGCAATCATTTATTAAAGAGCACACCATAAAAGCCTTGCAAACTTAGTGTTTGTAAGGCTTTTATGGTGCGCCCAGAGGGAGTCGAACCCACGACCTTCAGATTCGAAGTCTGCAACTCTATCCAACTGAGCTATGGGCGCATAATAAAACAATTTTTAAAAAGTCTTTAGTATAAATACTAAAGACTTTTATTGGAGCGGGTAGAGGGAATCGAACCCTCGTAATTAGCTTGGAAGGCTAACACTCTACCATTGAGTTATACCCGCGTATTTGGAGCGGGAGACGAGATTCGAACTCGCGACGTTCACCTTGGCAAGGTGACGCTCTACCACTGAGCCACCCCCGCATATGTTTTTTCTTAAAATAGTAGTTTATTTTATAAATAGTAATTGGTGCAGGTGAAGGGAGTTGAACCCATACACCCGAAGGCGCTAGATCCTAAGTCTAGTGCGTCTGCCAATTCCGCCACACCTGCATATTATTACTATTTTGGTG
>DHIM01000122.1 GCA_002403785.1 Clostridium sp. UBA4746 | reverse complement strand
GTTCTTTTAAAGTTTCATGGATGAGTTATTGCGAAAATATGCATAAATGTAAAGAAATTAATCGCGTGCATAAAGAATATACGAGAAAATTTGTATCCGAATTCTATAAATATATCATTATAAATATAGATGTGCCTACAGATGAAATAATAGAGCTTAAAAAATATAAAGAATTATTAGATGTAAAAGAAAGAATTAAATCTGAACGTGCTGAGGTTAAGTGGTCATCTTTTGTACATAATGAGGTAGCTACAAATTTCCCACTGAAAAGTAGGATTGAAGAACTTTACTTGTATTCATATGCAGCGCTTAATTCAGTAAAGGCAACTGTTGTATATTTTAAATATAGTAATTTATTCGTGAGAAACTTACTTATAGAATTTATAGAATCCTTTCCTAAAGAAAGGGGTAGGACTATAAAACCATGTTGTATACAATACAGACAATTTTTTTGTTATTTTAGTAATAGTTTGTTTACTGCAATGGGTTCTATGCAATTGTTACCTAAAAATATTACAGAATTTAATTTTATTACATTTAAGAAACAGTACAGATTCTATAAAATATTGGACAATAAATTTTGTCTCCTTTCTGATAGAACTGGTGGTAAGAATGAAGGTAAAAAGAGTTATTCAATACTAGATGTTCTAAAAGAATTTTATCTGTTTTTATTCCATAAAATTAAAGAGGAAGATTTAGAGCATAATCTCTTTTTAGGAACTGCTATTAATAATGAAGTTTTATTAATAACTGTTTTTCGAAAATTTTATGAAAAAGGCTACTGCTTTGTTAAAAGAACGGGTCTAGAGGATATCCCTAAGAGAAATAGATGGGCATTTGTTGTTGATGATGATAATAATGCTAGTTCAGGCAGGAATAGAGTATATGGATTAGATTTCACAGAAATAAAGAATAGAGAATTTCGGGAAGATTTAAAAAGGTTTATTTGGAGTGAATTTGGAGTCTCTACTAATCATGTAGTTTCAGAATATTCATATATTAAAAGTTTTCTTATTTTAAAATACAAATATGATTTGGAAAGTAAAAATATTGTAAGCTTAGAAAAAACAAGTGATTTTACTGAAGAATTCATGTTATATTTCAGGGCTTATATTGTATCAAAATATAATGATAATATGAACAATGTAAGCCATGTTTTTTCAGCGGTTAAAAAATTTTTAAAATTTTATCATAGTAAATATAGTATTCCAGAAGGTATATTTACCTATTTAGAATTAAAATATAAAGGAAAATGTGTATACGGCGGCCACCCTATACCCAAAGATGATTATGAATTAATAAAAGAAGGAATTGAAGAGCTAAGAGATAATTCAATAAAAGGGGAATTATATTTTATAATATTTGTTCTTAATTTAACCACTAAATTAAGAATAGGTGAAATACTTAATCTTGAAAGAAATTGTATTATAAGTATAGACGAAAATGAAGAAACTGGTGAAATTAAATACTATTCTAAATTATCTAATAGAAAACTTATAAAAACCAAACTAACATTAGATAAGATAAATTTAATAAAAAAAGCAGAGGCAATAACATCAGAACTTTATCATAATGCTATTAGTGACGATAAAAAATATATTTTTATAAAGAAGTTTGAAAAATTTGAAAATAGAAATTCAGATAAAGTTATTGTAATTCAAATAAAAGATTGCAAAGTCAACAATATTTTAAAGGGCATTCTTATAAATAAGAACATAGAAGATAGAGAGTACAAAGTTAATCAATTGAGACACACATTTAAAGATACAGTATGGAAGCAAGGCATTAAAGACGGCATAAGTACTATGATTCTTGAATATATGACGGGAACAACATTCATGACAGATGTAAGAAATTACAGGGCGATGAGCAATGCACAAACATTTGCTGAAATTTTTTCAGGGGTTGCAATATCTGATGTTAGTATTAATGGTGATATAGTAATAAACGAAGAAGAATTAGAAGGATTAAATTCTGTTGAAAACGGTCGTGGAGGGTGTAAGTATTCTGAGTGTAAAGAGAAAAATAATAATGATAAAATGTTTAAATGTTTGACTTGTGATAGCTTCGTAACCTGTGTATCTAGGCAAGACACTTTTAAAAGAAGGATTAATGAACTAAAGGAAAGATTGACCGAAACTATAAGCAAGGAAGAGAGAGGCTATTGTGAGGCTGAACTTAAGTTAAACGCAGCATACTATTCAAAATTAATTGAAATAAAAGAAATGGAGGTTTAAATTTGCTATGGAGAATATATTATTAGAAAATAAAAGTGGTGTAGAATGGAATATAAATGAGGTTAGTAGGCGGATTACTTTAACTCCAATTGTATCGGAAGAAAGTATTAAAAGAATTCCAATAGCACCTAATATTTTTTTTATCGATGATATTTGGGATTTTAGTACACACAATAAGCTAGGGAAAAACGCATGGTATTATATATTTGATTTTACATCAATCAACCCAATATATAAAGGATACTTAAAAATTAGAGTTCTTAAAAATTTATTTTTGTACGAAAATACATTTACTACAGCTAAGCCTAAATTTGGTATGGTTAAAATCTTTCTTGCTTGGCTTTCAGAGAAGGATATAAAATTTATTGAATTAATTAGTTTAAAACTAATTAAACAATATTTTGTCCAATTTGATAATTTTAATGAAAATGGTATAAGTCAGAAAAAATATGCAGTTAAAGAAATCTTATCAGAAATTCAAAATAAAAATAAAGATAAA
>DHIM01000172.1 GCA_002403785.1 Clostridium sp. UBA4746 | reverse complement strand
TCTGCCACCGCTTTTAGCGGTTTAGTTCTATATATGAAATACGAACTTTGGCTATATTACTTACTTCTAGTACCTCACTGAATAATATACGAACTTTTTATTGATATAATACGAACTTATAACGTTTTTTCATTCATATTATATCAATTTAATGTTCTTAGTCTTCCTCTTGTAACTTTTTATACTTTTGTTGATTTTGATGTGTTTTTCCTGTTCCTATAATAATTAATTCAACATCATTTTTTGAAAAATTAAAAAACAAAGCCCCTAGTCTAGATTTATTCACCTTATCTATGCGATTCCATTCAAACCCTTTAAAAAGGTCTTTTACGATAAATTCTTCATCATCGTGTAGTTCATTTATAGCATCTTTCGCAATTTGCATTAACGCCCTAAGTGATGTATTAGAATCAATTTGCATGTTTAAACCTCCTGTTATTGTATAAGTAATTTACATTCATCTGATATATACTTCTTTATATGAATATCAACTGGAGTAATGGAAAGGGTAGCCCGTAGGGTAATTCCCATGATGGAAGGCGATAGCACCAACCAAAGGGCGGTTAGTCTATAAATGCAAGTTTGAATTTTATAGAGTGACAGGACAAGAGCAATAGACACCTTGTCTACTGATATTTCAATAAGCTCTCTCATATGCTAGACCACTTCCATTTCTCTTCCATTTTCATGACGTTTCCCTTTGAAATCCTTAGTTAGTTTTAAAGCTTCCTTATGTAGTTGTGCCTTTTCAGCTCTTTGTGCCCTGTCTAACCCATATAGAGCATTTCTTAGTGTACTTATGTAGGGAATAGTGGATGCTTTCTCAGCTTCAAGCTTAGGCTGAACTCCATTTACATTTTTTTTATGACTAACTTCCTGGTTTATTAAATCAGATTTATCCTTAACTCCATATTCTTTGAGGCTTTTTATTGCAGTATCATACTGCAACTTTTCAGACCAATATAGAGTATGAAATTTAGTTCCTGATAAATGTATGTGCTGCCATGCCACTGGTGAAATCTTTAAGAGCTTATCTATTGCCTTTAGATTATTTTCTTGCTGGTACTACTTTTAGGAAAATCGTTGCTAGAGCGGGTATAGGAGCCAATTTAGATATGCCTATCCATCTACATATGCTACGACACTCTACAGGATTAAAATTAGTAATAAGCATATCTGCCATAACATATATTATAGGAGGATTTTCCTTATAATAATATTTACTACTCAATATAAATTCATCACTACACAAGCTTCGAGAATCCGTTTGATAATATTACTGCAAATAACAAATAATTGGAGTATTAACATCAATATTATCATATATCTTCTTTGCTAAATTAGGTGGTGAATTTATACAGCCATGAGAACCACTTGTTTTGTATATACTCCCACCAAACTTATTTCTCCAAGTTGCAGGATGTATACCAATGCCACCATTAAAGGGCATGAATTCACTTACGGGCACACTGTAACCCTCACCCTTAAGTGTGGTATTTTTTTGTTTGTATTTTAATTTATAAACCCCTGTTGGTGTTCCATAATTTATGCTTACATTACCAGTAACAACATCTCCTTGTACAACAAGAAATCCATTCTTATAAAACCATAAATGCTGTTTTGTAATATTAATTTCTACATAGGTATTCCCGATATCATTAACATTATGAGATGTAGCGGTTTGAGTATAGCGAGGCACCTTTGTTATGGTTTGCCCACTTTTTATAGCCACAATTAAATCTTTGACTTCTCCTGTGCGGTCAACCAACCATCCATAATCGCCACCACTGACCTTTACTATTGCTCCTACTGATGTAGCAAAATTTCTTTCCTTACCAACTGTATTATAATTATCGTCCATCTTCTTTACATATTCGTCCATTTTGTTTTTATCAAATGTAATTTCAAGTTTTTCGTTAACACCAAGCCAGTTATGTATTATAGAACCATCTAAAAACTCCTCACCTCCTGTAAAGGTATAAGTAATTTTTGAAGCTACATATTTATTAAGCAAAATTTTGGTGTCTTTAATTTCTGCGGAAGTTGAAGTGAATTTTGGACTTATGTAATAATTTTTTGTATCTAAATTTATTGTTGTTTCTACCTTAAGGATTGCATTTACTACATTTGCATACAAAAGCTTGCCATTTACTTTATTTCCTCTAACTTCCTTTACGATTACATAGCCCTTATCTGAATATTTAAAGCTAGCATTTTGAGGTTCAATTATTTTCTTGCTATCAAAACAAGAGAGCTTATCAAAATATTCTTTTAATAGTTTATTATTATAGGTCACTATGCCATTCATTTCAGAGGATTTAGAATTAAAAAGTGCAAAAAACCACTTAAAAGAATTCTGATTGTCTTTTAAATCTTGAATTTTACCCTTTGCATTATATTTCAAATTAATGTCACTAGCATTGATTTGTTCAATCACACCGTTTCGTTCTTTAAGTTTCAGTGTATATGTTTCGCTTTTCATTAATAATTCTTTATCTACTTCCGCTACGGTTCTACCAGAAGCATTGATGCCATTAATTATAGAACCATAATAAAAATGATTGCTAAAATACATTGATATACCCAAATATAGAACGAGAAAAATAGAAGAAAAGATTATACTAACTTTTATAGTTTTTTTATGATTGTGTATTGTTGTTCGTATTTGCATAGGACACCTCTTTTAATTTAAAATTATATGTTAATCATATTCCAATATATAATAAGTTATGTAATAATAGGACAGATATAGCCATAAAATTAATGCTTATACCAATAAAAAATACTATATAAATTTATTATATATGAATTGAATATTTATTTATTTTATATATTATTTTCCAAAAGTAAAAGGCATTCAAGATAACCTTTATTATATTACATGGCTAAGCATAACCTGTGGCAACCTTCGTGAAATTGATATTGATATTAATAAAAAATACTGCATTAGGGTTTAAGGTGCTGTATTTTTGTTTTTTAAGGAATTTTAAGTGTCATTTTCTATTATAATTCATATTATATACTGTCTCAAGGCAGGAGGTGATACTATGTCAAACTGTGAAAGTAGACATGATTTTGATGACTTTGATGATGATTTTGAAGATTTATGTGATAATTGCTTAAAAAATAGACATCATCATGATAATTGTTGCGACAATCGTTTAAATAATCGTTGTGATCGTTGTGACAATTCCTTTAATCGTTGTGATCCTTGGTGCGAACCTTGGTGTGATCCTTGGTGCGATCCTTCTCGTGGAGAGTGTTGTGAAAGAAAACATCATCATCAACATCGTCATCATCGTCATCATCAAGAAAACTAGTATATATGCAGAGTTGGTGTTCAGCTCTGCTTTTTTAATTTTAGATAGCGTTAAAGTAGGAAGAAATTAATGAGCTTGGATAGATACTGAAAACACAACTATTGCACGT
>DHIM01000368.1:5154-5276 GCA_002403785.1 Clostridium sp. UBA4746 | reverse complement strand
AATATTGATGATATTATAAATGATGAAAGTATAAAAATAGTAGTTGAACTTATTGGTGGACGTAGTGAGGCTAAGCAATACATGATAAGGGCAATGAAAGCTAAAAAACATATTGTAACTGC
>DHIM01000368.1:0-4990 GCA_002403785.1 Clostridium sp. UBA4746 | reverse complement strand
AAAAAACATATTGTAACTGCTAACAAATTAGTTATAGCAAACTGGGGAAAAGAGTTATTTAGAATAGCTAAGGAGGAAAATGTATTATTTTATTATGAAGCAAGTGTGGCTGGCGGAATTCCAATAATACGAGAAATTAATGAGAGCCTTACAGCAAATAGAATAGAGCAGATAACTGGTATTATAAATGGTACAACTAATTATGTATTAAGCAAAATGACAATTGACGGAAGTAGCTTTAAGGATGCATTAAAAGAGGCTCAAAAAAAAGGTTATGCTGAAGCAGATCCAACCTCGGATATAGATGGGTACGATGCTGTTTATAAGCTTGCTATAATGGCCTCTCTATCATTTGGAACAGAAGTCAATCATGATTGTATTTATAGGGAAGGAATAAGAAATATTAGTGATATCGACATAGAATATGCAAAGCAATTTGGTTATACAATAAAACTTCTTGCAATAGCAAAGGAAGATAATAATAAACTAGAACTAAGAGTACATCCAACCCTTATACCCTCTAGCAACCCAATGGCCAATGTAAATGATGCATTTAATGCTATTTTAATAAAAGGTAATGCAGTTGGAGAATTAATGTTATATGGTAAAGGAGCAGGTGCGTTGCCAACCGGTAGTGCTGTTGTAAGCGATATAATATCGATATTAAGAAATAATGTAGCACCAACTGAAGCAAAGGTCATAAATGATAAAGCTGATTTTAAAGAAGTGAAAAAATCTGGCGATAACGAATCAGAATTTTATATAAGACTTGATTTTAAAGATAAAGCAGGAGTTTTAGGAGATACAGCTGAAATATTTGGAAAAAATAATGTGAGCATTGTATCCATTACTCAAGATGTAGCGCATAAGACTCATTCAACACTAGCATTTATTACACATAAAAGTTCAGAAAAAAATATAAATAATTCACTTGAAAAAATTGTTGAACTGGAAAGTGTCAACAAAGTAGAAAGTATAATAAGGATAGAATCATTTAATTAGTTATAGTGTATTGAATAAATTAATAAATCCTCTATAAATGATATTTTGTATTCAAACAATATCATTCATAGGAGGATTTATATATATATGACTAAGTCATAGCTAATTATTTACTACCTCGCCTTTTGTATTAATTACTATATCATATATTTCAGAAGATCTGTTTCCTTTAAAAGTTACACTATTTTTAAGTTCATTATAACTAACTTTACTAGCAACTATATATAAAGGTCTGTTTTTACTCTCATCAGAAATTCTGCCGATATATTGCCCCATAATAGCAATAAAACAGAACATAATGCCAAACATCATTAAGGTAATTGAAAGGATTAACCCTAAATTTAATACATTGCTTTGATTAACCATTGATGTTATAATGCTACCAACTAATAAACAGGTACCTATAAAACCAGTAAATGCACCAAAGTAGCCAGATATCACTAATGGTTTGTATGAGAAAGATGTTAACCCATCAAAAGCTAATGTGAGCATTTTTTTAAGAGAATATTTTGTTTCACCAGCAAATCTTTCTTGCCTTACAAATTCTACAAAGGTTTGTTTATAGCCAATCCAACTAACTAAACCTCTTATAAATCTATTTTTTTCTGGTAATGAATTTAGAGCATCACATACTTTTCTATCGATTAGTCTAAAATCACCAGTGTCAACTGGAATATCGATACTAGTTAAGCTTCTAAGTATTCTATAGAAGGCTTTAGCTGTGAATTTCTTAAAAAAGGTTTCTCCCACTCTTTTAACTCTTTTGCCATATACAACATCATAGCCCTCTTTCCATTTCTTAATCATATCGATTATAGATTCAGGTGGATCTTGAAGATCTGCATCTATTACTATAACAGCATCGCCTAAGGACTCATTCATTCCTGCAGTTATTGCAGCTTGATGTCCAAAGTTCCTTGAGAAATTTAAAAGTTTTATATTCTTATCTTTTCTACATATATTTTCTACTTCATCTCTAGTTGAGTCACGACTTCCGTCATTAACAAATAAAATTTCATATGTTTCCATTGAGCTATCCATAACGGATTTTAATCTTTTGTAACTTTCAATTATAACGAGTTCTTCATTATATAAAGGCACTACTACGGAATAAACAATTTCTTTACTCATATTTATCATTCCCTTCACTTTTTAATGTTTCTCTATAATTAAAATTATAAGGCCAAATTGTAGCAGCAGTATCAAATTAATATGTGAACTTTATGTGAGAAAAGAGAGCAATATGTCCAACAATAATTGTTAATTCTTTATACTTTTTTACAGTTATGATATAAGAAACTTTTTTAAAAATCCTTTCTTTTTATCCATATATATCCTCCAAATTAGTTTTCTGATTTCTTGGAATCTCCACTTGGAGGATTTCCTTGAGGTTTACTACCACTTTTATTTTGAAAATTACTTGAGGTCTTGTACCACCTTTTTTGTTGAAATTGCCTTGTTGCATATTACCATTTCCACCTTGAGATGAACTACTGCTTGTTGCTTGGCTTGTGGTATATTTGTATGCATACACAAGGGTTCCCATTAAACCTGATAGAGTTATAACAACTGCTAAGGCTAAGGTTAATATATTATTTTTTATTTTCATCGATGTACCCTCATCTTTCTTGCTCCTTTAAATTTTTTAGTAAAAGCAGATTCTATTAAAAAATAGGATCTGCTTTTGTAAATATAGGTTATTATTATTTGGTAGTATCAGCACCTTTTAAATCGTATAATGCTCCGGAACTTTCACCACCACCGAATGACTTATTATTTGAAGTTGAGGTTTTTGAAACTTCACTATTTTCAGTTGATACTTTATTTGTTGATGTTGTATTAGTTGTAGTTGCTGATTTACCAGTCACAGTAGAATCTTTCCATTCACTCTCTTTAACAAGTTTACCAGCCTTTTTAGCCCATGTCATGATATCGTTACTTGAGTTGCCACCTTTGCCACCGCCAACCATTACATATCTAACTTCTCCTTTTTTAACTAAGGCTTTGAACTGAGCGAGTGTTATTACTTTATCAGTTCCGAAAAAGCCCCAAGTCATTACAGATTCATTAGTTTTGATTATTATATCTGTTGCGTCACCACTTGTAGATGATGTTACAAGTAAATATTTTTCATTTGTTTTATGACTCTGTAAGAATTTTATTAGCTTTGAAATACTGGTACTGGTACTTGTACCAGCAGAACCCATAGAGGCATTCGTATTTGTTGTTCCCTTTTGTGAGCTAGAGAATAAACTTAATCCAGCAGAGGGGAAGGTTCCATTCACAGCCTTAAACATAGTAGTTCCGGACCAAATCGTAGGTGATATTAAAAGCCCTGTTAAAGCTGTACCTACTAATATTTTCTTAAGTATTGTATTCACATTTTTTATTAGTTTAAGAATAATGAGTATGATTGACGACACAAAACATAATACTCCCATAGCAATCATTAAAGATTTGGTTATAGTTGAGGTTTTGTAAAAATAAGATAAAACCAGTAACTGAACCAATCCATCTACAATAAGTGATACTGGTAAAATCCAAGATTTCCATCCTGATTCTTTATAAAGTGCCCACATAGAAACAATTCCGATTCCAGCGAGAGCTGCAATTGGTGGAGCAAGCATAGTTAAATAATAAGGATGAAATAAACCTGTTGTGAAACTAAAATATATAAATTCAGGTATTAACCACATTGACCATAAGATTAATGCTTGTTTTTTTCTGTTATTAAAAGCGGGTTTAAGTTTTTCCTTAAGAGAAGCTGCTATAAAACCTAAAACAGCAATTGGGAATAACCAAATTATTTGATCAGACATACCATTGTTAGAAAATAATCTTGTAATGCTAGATTTTTCCTGACCTCCCATGGAAGAGCCACCACCGCCAGATTTTCCACCTTGATTTTGACCACCTTTACCCATGTTACCTGTTGGAGGGGTGCCGCCTTGACCAGTGCCTGTAGGGGGAGTACCTCCCTGCATTCCTTTTTCAAAGTTTGCATTCCCAGTAGTACCAGTTGGAGCAGTTCCTCCTTGCATTTTCTGGGTGTTAGAACTTTGAGTTTTACCTCCACCTACACCAGTGGTACTGGTTCCGATTCCAAGTCTTTCCAATCCATTATGTCCAATTATTAGTTCGAGTTCAGAGTTATTTGTACTACTTCCCACGTAAGGTCTGTTTGCAGCAGGTATTAAATCTACAACTATAGCCCAAGAGAATGAAACAACCAGTAAAACGAGTGTTCCGCAAATTAGATGAATTATTCTCTTTTTAAGAGAAACAGCACTTGATAGAAGATATGTTAAATATATAGCTGGAACAACCATATAAGCTTGAAGCATTTTTATATTAAATCCAATACCAACAATTATCAAACCTATTATAAGATATTTAACTTTCCCACTCTCCGCTGCTATAGAAATAGCCCAGCATGCTAGTAGAAGAGTTAAAACAAGTAAGTTATCACAAGTGTTATTTCTACTTACTGCAACGAACATTGGGGTTACTGCAAGAAATAATGCTGAAAGAAGACCAGCCGTAGTTCCAAAAGATCTTTTAACAATTATATATATTATTGCAACGGAGATTACTCCGGCAAGAGCCTCCGGAAGGAGAATACTCCATCCACTAAATCCAAAGATCTTAGCGGAGATTGCTTGAAGCCAAAAACCTAGAGGAGGTTTATCAATACTTACAAACCCAGTTGGGTCAAATGATACGAAAAAGAAATTTTTTAAACTCAAAGTCATACTTTTTACACCAGCAGCATAGTACAGATTTGAATATCCCTCTATGCCTAAATTAGCAAAATTTAATATTCCAGATAATAGTAGGACTAATGATAATAAAAGCTTTTCTTTTGAAAGTTTTAATTTTTTCATTTTAATTTACTCCTTTTTAGAATGAGTATTCACTGTAGTTACAGGTATTCTCATAATTAATTTAGTTATATTTCTTTGTTGACTACCTTATTAATATCCACAGC
>DHIM01000125.1 GCA_002403785.1 Clostridium sp. UBA4746 | reverse complement strand
GGAAGAGTAGGTCGTCGCCAGATTACAAAAACCACTAAGTATAACTTAGTGGTTTTATTTGCGTAAATATAATTACATTGTTTTGATTAAATACTATACTACATTAAATATATGCTGATTTTTAGTCCATATATTTATGCTTTATAATTTGCGAAATATTGTGTTTGTAGACTTCGGGGGATTTTATATTACATTATCAATAGCAACCCAAGTATTTTTTCCCACGATTCCGTCAACTAATAACCCATTTGCTGATTGAAATGATCTTACTGCTTTATCAGTTTGAGGGCCAAAGATTCCGTCTATTGGTCCTGGACTATAACCTAAATTGCTTAATGTTTGTTGAAGTTTTCTTACCTCTTCTCCTGTATTACCATATCTTAGTATCGAATGTTTTACTTGAGGGGCCGTTTGCCCGGCATCAAGTGCAGTCCAAGTATTATTTCCCACGATTCCATCAACTACTAATTTATTTGCTGATTGATATGCTCTTACTGCCTTATCAGTTTGAGGGCCAAAAACTCCATCTATTGGTCCAGGACTATAACCTAAATTGCTTAATATTTGTTGAAGTTTTTTTACCTCTTCTCCTGTATTTCCATATTTTACTATTAAATGTTTTCCTTGAGGAGGGTTGATAGGTAGTGACAACATGCTAGAGATTGTTGTAAGAGTATATCCTTTGGCTTTAAGACCTTCTATAATTCGAGGTAGTGCTTCAACAGAATGAGTTCCGCTAACATGCATAAGCACAATAGCGCCCGGCTTAGCATTATTTAAAACATTTTGAATTATTGTGTTTGACGATGTACCTGCCCAATCCAACGTATCGATTGTCCACATTATTGTCCATTGATATCCAAGATCACCTACAACATTCAGTACTGTTGAGTTGTATTCTCCATATGGAGGTCTGAATAGTGATACTGGAAGCCTATTAGTAGCATTTTTTATTGCATTCTCACATTTTTTTATTTCTGATTCTATGGAAGCAACACTTAATTGATTTAGTTGTGGGTGACTGTATGAATGATTACCAATCTCATGTCCATACTGTAGTATTTCCCTGGCTGATTCAGGAAATGCAGAAACGCTTTCTCCGGTTAAGAAGAAGGTAGATTTAACATTATACTTTGAAAGTACACAATAGCACCCGGTTGTGCGTTGTTTAGTACCTTTTGAATCATGGTGACCGCGGGAGTATCCGATCGATGCTATCAATTGTCCACATTATTGTTCAGGGATAGCCAATAGAACCTCCAATTTCATAATCATTTACAAAAATTGATAAATACTACTCTATATATGAGCTATTTAAAAATTATAAAATCAAATAATATAGTGAGTATTTATATTAATATATGCTTTTCAAAGTAAAAGGTGAATTTATTTTCAAGGAAATGGGAAATTTAAAGCATTGACTACACTCGTAGATGCCTAGGTGTTATGGACTTCTGACAGGGATTCGACACCCCTCGCTTCCACCAGTAAAACCCTCGACTAATTAATATATTAGTCGAGGGTTTTACTATGCTTTAAATTAGTTAAATTTTCTTGTTGATGCTGCGATTCACATTGCTATGACACCTACTTTACCAATGATTGAAATTTTTGCTATGTCAAAAGCAGTAACATTTAGTAGTTTGGCAATAGTGATCATCGGAAGGGTGATTGCTAAACGCAACAAATAGCATATTATTTAATTCCTTTACTAATGTCTTATATTTTTGATATACTTATATTAAAACATTTTAATGTGAAATTAAAATAACTATAATAAGACTTTAAATAATAATATAACATAAAAGGAGAAAGATTAAAATGAAGACAATACGTTGGGGAATCATTGGATGTGGGGATGTCACTGAAATTAAGAGTGGTCCTGGATTTCAATTTTCAAAGAATTCACAATTAGTAGCTGTAATGCGACGTAACGGAGATTTGGCGAGAGATTATGCGCTACGTCATAACGTACCAAAGTGGTATGATGATGCCCAAAAATTAATAGATGACCCTGAGGTTGATGCTGTCTACATAGCTACTCCGCCTGCATTTCATAGGGAGTATACATTGAAATGTGCACAAGCTGGAAAGCCAGTTTATGTTGAAAAACCTATGGCACGAAATTTTGAGGAATGCACGGCTATGATTGAGGCTTGTGAAAATGCTGGTGTGCCATTATTTGTAGCTTATTACAGAAGGTCTTTGGATCGTTTTAATAAGGTTAAAGAATTGATTGACTCCGGAAAAATTGGAGAAGTACGTTTAGTTACAGTTATTTTATATAGAAAACTAATTAAAGTTGATTCAAAATCTGGAGAATTTCCATGGAGGGTAATACCTAAGATTTCAGGTGGAGGAGAATTTCTGGATCTTGCTTCTCATACGCTTGATGTTTTAGATTTTATTTTGGGACCAATTAAGGAAGCGGTTGGTTATGCAGATAACCAGGCCAAAATGTATGAAGCGGAGGACATCGTTACCGCTTCCATGTCATTTGAGTCTGGAGTAAAAGGAACTGGTACCTGGTGTTTTTCAAGTTTTTCGGATTATGATATGAATGAGATTGTCGGAAGTCATGGGAAGATATCCTTTTCAACTTATGGGAAAGAACCAATTTTACTTACAACTCTTGAGGAGATCACTCCAATACACATCATAAAACCGATCCATATACAGCAACAATTAATTCAAGCTGTCGTAAACGAACTCAATGGTCTAGGAGTAAGCCCGAGTAAAGGGGTTAGTGCCGCGCGAACAACTTGGGTTATGGATGAAATTTTAAAAAATTACAGAGTTAGTAGAAGATGACCATACAAGAAAAACAGCAAGTAGATATTCTAATAGTAGATGATGAGGAAAGTATAGTAGAATTCATAAAAATGGGATTAGAGGCTGAAGGATTTACTATCCATACAGCATATAATGGTATAGAAGCAATAGAGGAAGCAAAAAATATAAAACCGCATATTATAATTCTTGATATAATGTTACCTGGAATTACTGGCTTTGAGGCATGTCTCGAGATAAAAAAATACATAAAAACATCTATAATAATGCTAACGGCAAAGGATGAAATAGATGACCGTGTCCGAGGGCTTAATTTAGGTGCAGATGATTATATGGTTAAACCATTTAGTTTTAAGGAATTAGTAGCTCGAATTAATGCTAGACTTAGAAGCACGTTTCCAGAATTATTAGATATTATACGTGTAGGAGATTTTTCTATAGATGACGGTGCACATGAAATTATCTATAAGGATAGGCTTTTGATATTATCTCCAACTGAACATAATTTGCTTAAATACTTAATAGTTAATAATGGCTTAGTTTTAAGTAAACGAATAATTCTAGAAAAAGTTTGGGGATATGACTTCAATGGTGAAGAAAATATTGTTGAGGTGTATATAGGATACTTGAGAGATAAACTTCAAGATAAGGAGCATGCTGTTATTCGTACTGTTAGGGGAGTTGGATATAAGGTTGTAATAATATGAGGAAAATTAGAGCAGCATTTAAAACAAATAGTTTAAAATGGCAGTTATTAGTCAGGTGGTCCTTAATGTTAATGCTTTTGTTGATTATCATGGGAATCTCTCAATATTTTATAACAAGAAGTTATTTATTTTCAGGAAAAAATCAAGTTCTTGAGGCTAGATTACATGATTTGGATAAGGACGATTTGCAAGAGTCAAAATCCTCAAACAATTCTAAATTAAAGGCGAAATTTCTTGTTAATTTAATTTCTGACCGTAATACTAGTGTGGTTATAGTTGATAAAAAAGGTGAAATTCTATCTGAAAGTAAAGGGATAAATGGGGATGTAACACCCCCTCATCTAACACGGGAAGAATATAAAAAGTTACTTCAAGAAAGTGGGAATGGAGAAAATTATAAAATAGTTAAAAACCCAAGTGGTAATACCGATATGGTTAAATTCAAAATAATTAGTTCGATATCACGAACACTTGGTCTAGTTCAGATAAGTACCACAGTAGATCCAATAAATATAATGCTACTTAATCAGATATATTTTTATATAGTTGCTTCAATTGTAATAATAATTTTAGGTATACTAATAGGGAAATCAGTTTTAAAATATACTTTAAAACCTTTGTATAATTTGACGAATACTTTAGAGCGAGTAACAGTAGGACAATTAAATATGCGGTTACCTATTGATAATGGTCAGTTTGAAATAGACAGTATGTCTGTCGCATTTAATGGAATGTTTAAGCGGATAGAAACTTCTTTTGAAAAAGAGCAATATATAAAGGAAAAAATGCAAAGATTTATTTCAGATGCTTCTCATGAAATAAGGACTCCACTTACGTCTATTCATGGATTTGTTGAGGTTTTACTTCGTGGAGCTGCTAAAAATGAAAAACAGTTAAATTCAGCTTTAAATAGTATTTTGACAGAGAGTGAACGTCTTAACAAGTTAGTGAATGAGCTTTTAATGTTGACTAGGCTAGACCAGAAGATAAAACATGAGATGAAAAATGAAAACATTAAAAATATTATAGAAGAGATACATCCTCAACTTAAAATTTTAGCAGGTGAAAGAAAAATTAATTTGAAATTAAAAGATAATCTGTTAGTTAAAGCAAATAGAAATCAGATTAAACAGATAATTTATAACTTAGTGCAAAATGCAATACAACATACAGATGAAAAAAATGGTGTTGTTAGCATTAGTGTAAACTCAATAGATAAGACGTCAGGGCACTTTTTAGTGCTTAAGATTAAAGATAATGGATCAGGTATACCAGAAAAAGATTTAAACGAGATATTCGATAGATTTTTCAGAAGTGAGGCCCATAGGTCAAGAGAGTACGGGGGTTACGGGTTAGGTTTATCTATAGTTAAGTCTATTGTTGATGCTCACATGGGAGAAATCAGTGTAAGTAGTGAATTAAATAAAGGAACTAGTTTTTCTATATTTATTGAATTAGTTGAATAATGAACATTAGTATAAACTGGTGCCTATGTCAAAGATATTCTTAAAAAAGGGTACTAACAGACCAAGAGATGATTTCTGTATTGCACAGGAGTCATTTTTTATTGGACCACTTATCAAAACCATAATATTTGATGAAAACAACGAAGTTGCTTTTAATATGATAACCTTAATGAGAGCTGACGCAAGAGAATACTATCTTGGAGAAATAATATATATAAATATATAAACTTTGTATACTTTGTTATTCCAATAATGATTATAGGTTTAATAATTGGATTATCACCCATAAAGGCAATAATGCTTGTTGCGGAACTAATAGCTTTTAAATTAATTGGCGAGTGGACACAATTATATATATATGATAAGACAGAAGTAATGTTAAAAAAGAAAGGTTTATTATTGTCAGCAGTAATTATAGGGGGAATTTTTCTTGCATATGCATTACCCTTATTAGGAGCTACAATTGATTTTAAGTTAATATTATTTAATCTTTATGTAATGATTTCTATATTTGGGTTTGGAGTTGTAGCGTTTATTAACCTATGGAAATATAGAAGATATTCTCGAATTGCAAAGGATTTATTAACTAAGGATAATTTATTTAATAAAGAGGCTTAAAAAACTGAAATTACTTTTGCAACGGTAAAATTGGATGAAAAAAAAATGAGTAAGGAAGGTCTAAATACAAAAAAATATGACGAAAAGCATGGCTATGAATATTTAAACTCAATATTTTTTCTTCGATTTAGAAGAATATTAATAAAGCCTATAAAGCAAAGAATTGTAATAATAGGTGTGTTATTTTTAATTGCCACGTATTTTGTATTTTTTATGCCAGAACGACGAGGAGATCTTGTAAACGCATTTAAAAATAGTATACCCATATTGGTATTCATAATGTATAGTTTGTCTACGGGCGAAAGAATCTGTAAGGCTATGTTTTATAATTGTGATTTAAGTTTACTAAGATATGCTTATTACCGAGAGGGAAATGTGATTATATCCAACTTCACGCTAAGACTTAAGATGGTAATTATTCTTAATATAATACCGGCTTTGACTTTATGTATTGCTATAGTTTGTATTATATTAGCTAGTGGTTATAGTTCGTATATTGTTGGAATGATTCCTTTATTTTTGAGTATACTTTGCTTAGCTTGCTTCTTTTCTATACACCATTTGTTTATGTATTATGTGTTGCAGCCTTATACTGCTGAGCTAACAGTGAAGAGTCCATTATTCAAAATCATAAACATGGTTATGTACCTTGTTAGCTATATGTGTCTTCAAGTTAGGACTTCTTCATATTATTTCACAACATGGATTATTATAACAACTATTGTATATATGGTAATTGCGTTGATTTTAACATATAGAGTAGCGCCAAGAACTTTTAAGTTGAAATAAAAATATCTTAAGTAAAATGAAAAAAAATATATTGCTTATAAATACTTAAAGTATTGACAATGTACTTATATATACTTATAATTAGTTATGAGGTGATTATATGTATCAAGAGGAGAGGCTTTTAAAAATACTAGAATATTTACAATACTCAAGTAACCTATCTGTTCATGAAATATGCAACATGTTTACTATCTCTAGGGATACAGCACGGCGAGATATAGTAAAACTTGTAGAAGAAGGTACTGTAATTCGTACTCATGGGGGGGTTACTCTTCCTGGCTTAGTAGATACAATTAGAAATTATCGGCAGCGACTCGAAGCTCATTCAGAAGAAAAAAAAGAGATAGCTAAAAGAGCTTTAATGTTTATTAAAGATAATGAACATTATTTCTTTGATGTATCTACAACAGTAAGTTATCTTGCAAAGGGTCTAAATAAAAATGTTACAATATTTACTCACTCTCTTGATAATATAGAAATACTTTCAGAAAACAAAGAGGTTTCTGTTCATTGCATAGGTGGGTGTCTTAACAAAGCCAATCGCTTTTTCTACAATATAGACTATAAGAATTCTATTTCAGGAATTCATTTTGATGTAGCATTTTTAGGTGCCGCTGCCATAACGGTGGATGGAATTTATTATGCTAACCATGAAGACGCTTTCATTAAGCAAACCTCTGCAAAACAGTCTGATAAAGTTATTTTACTTGCAGACTTTGAAAAGTATGGAAAAACTGCTTATTATAAAGGATTGAACTGGGATCAAATCGATATCATTATTACTGACCGCATACCATCAAATTTATATGTGGACATTATTAAATATCATAATATTGAGTTGAATATTATAGAATAAGGGGGAAATATAATTATGAATAAAATTAAAATGATATGTTTAGACATTGATGGGACATTGCTTAATTCTCAGCATAAGATTTCACAAAAAACAAATGATATAATTAGAGTAGCTGCAAATGAAAAACAAATTCCAGTAATATTGGTGTCTGCAAGAATGCCGAAGGGAATATTATTTTTGCAAAAAGAACTTAATATAAGACAACCAATTATTTGTTATAGTGGTGCTTTAGTTATAGACGCCAAAGCTAACATTTTATCAAGTAGCGGTATAGCAATTTTAGATGTCACACAAGTATATAGTTTTGTTAAAGAATTAAATGTTCATATGAGTTTATATAAAGATGATGAATGGTATATTGAAGAGTTAGATGAGTGGGCTAAGCAGGAGAGTGAAATAACTAATATCACCCCCAATATTACAAGTTTTACTGATCTATTAAATACGTGGGAAAATGAAAATTCTGGACCTAATAAAATTTTATGTATGGGAAAACCAAATGACATAAAATTATTGAATGCAAAAATTAAAAGTGTTCACTCAAGTGATTTAAATGTATATCCTTCAAAGCCTACGTATCTAGAAATAATGCCCAATAATGCTTCAAAAACTTCAGCTATAGAGATCTTGATGCAAAAGCTTAATATACAAAGATCAGAGATAATTGCTATAGGAGATAATTATAATGATATTGATATGATTGAATTTGCAGGTATTGGAATTGCTATGGGCAATGCCCCAGACAAAGTGAAACAATATGCTGATGACATTACTTTTTCTAATGATGAAGATGGTGTTGCCCAGGCAATAAAAAAATATATTATATCTTAACCAATTTTTATTATGGCTAAAATTTAGGAAGACATTTAATAAATTATATTAGGTGTTTTTGCCTTTAGTTGTGTTAATGAACTTTACAACATTTTCTTTGTAATTTTTTGAAAAGTATTTTTTTATAGTTTTTACCTTACTTGCATTAGGAAAACACAGATTTCTATTAAGACACTTTTCAGAATCATTACAATTGTAATGATTTCAATGACAAAATACAGGCGAAAATAACATTAAATAGGTTCATAATATATTTATAGCATTATTCAATTAGGCTTAACTGAAAACGTTATCACAAAATAGTGCAATCACAGTTATGGGAGGAATTGTTTATACAATTGAGTTTTCGAACTAAATTTGGGGGGGATATAAAATGAATAAGGGAAAAACAATAAAACTAATAATAATTGTACTTATGATTATGACAACAATAATTATTTCTTCAATAAGAGCGTTAGCAGAGGAAAAAACTTCTAAGTCAGATATTTCATACAAATCATCAGTAAGTCAAAAACACAGTCCGAGTAGTAATAAGGGCGTTACAACCGATTATTTAGAAAATTATCGTGAACAGTATCATTATTCCCCCGCTAAGGCATGGGCGAATGACCCGAATGGAATGGTTTATTTTAAGGGGGAATACCACTTATTCTATCAATATAATCCAGATGGTGCTGTATGGGGACCAATGCATTGGGGACATGCAGTTAGTAAAGACTTAATTCATTGGAAAGAACTACCGATTGCTTTGAATCCAGATAAAGGCGGAACAATTTACTCAGGATCAGCAGTTGTAGATAAAGATAATACTAGTGGTTTCTTTGATGGAATTAAAGGTGGCGGATTAGTTGCAATCTATACTCAAGATTATCTAAATGATAAGGGTACAGAAAAACAAAAACAAAGTATCGCATACAGTAAAGATAATGGAAGAACATGGACTAAATATGAAGGTAATCCTGTTATTTCAACAGAAAATGATCCATTAAATAATCGGGCATTTAGGGATCCTAAAGTATTCTATCATGAAGAGTCTGGAAAGTGGATGATGGTAGTCGCAGGTGGACCACTACGATTCTTTTCATCAACTGATTTAAAGCATTGGAAACCCGAGGGAATGCAACCAGAAATTCAAACAGAATGTCCAGATTTATTTAAATTAGAAGTAGGAGATAGTGGTAAAAATAAATGGGTATTAAGTGAAGGCGGAAGATATTATCGTGTTGGTGATTTTAAGTTGGTAGATGGTGTTTGGAAATTTGTTCCTGATAATGATGAGCGTATTGTTATGAATTTTGCTAAAGATTCATATGCTGCTCAAACTTATTCTGGCACAGATGAAAATGGTACACCTGATGGAAGAAGAATTATGATTAACTGGATGAATAATTGGGATTACTGTAATAACATTGCTCCAATAACAAAAACATTTAATGGACAATTTACTTTACAAAGCGAATTAAAACTAGTTAATACAAATGAAGGAATACGTTTAACTCAACAACCAATCAAAGAATATAAAAAACTACGTAAAGGTGTCAAGAACTTTGAAAATGTTACAATTTCTCAAGATAAGCCTAATATTCTGAGTGATTTATCAGGAAGTCAATATGAAATTGTTGCAGAGTTTAAACCAGATGAAAAAACAACAGAAGTTGGATTTAAATTACGTGTTGGTGCAGGGCAAGAAACAATAGTTAAATATAATACTCAAACTGAAAAGATAACAATTGATCGTTCAAAATCAGGAAAAGCACCAAGTAATTCAAGTGCTTTCTTAGAATCATATAGTAGTAAGGTAAATAAAAGAAAAGATGGTAAAATTCAATTGAATATTTTTGTAGATTCATCATCTGTAGAATTATATGGAAATAACGGGGAGGTATGTGGTGCAACTCAAATTTTCCCTAATCGTTCTAGTGAAGGAATAGAAGTATACTCACTTGGAGGAAAAACAAAAGCTACAATTAAATATTACCCATTAAGTGGTATTTGGAATAATGATATTAAGGGAAAGAGTTCTGTTTTAGTATCATTAAGTGAAGAAGAACTAGAAAAGACTGTAGGCGATGAATTTTCTATTTATACAACTACGATTCCTACAACAGCATCTCAAGGTGTTACATGGAAATTTTCAGATCCTGAGGTATTAGAAATTGTAAGTCAAGATGATACACAGACCACATTTAAAACAAAAAAAGTAGGAAGTACAACTTTAACTGCTACTTCTAAAGATGCAAAGGCCCAAAAAACAGCTAACTTAACTGTTTACGGTAAGGACACAAGTGATATTATTAAAGATTTAACTGATTTTAGCACTAGTGGATCTTGGTATGTTAAGAAGGGTGCTTATGTAGGAAACAATGAAGGTGATGGATTCACAGTAGCAGAACAAACAAATGCTGATAAAAAATTAACGTATACTTTAGAGACTGAAGCTAATCTTTTAGATACAGGTAATACCGCTGGGATTGTATTATTATCACAAAATGAAGATCCTAAAAAAGGATCTATTATAGAAAATGTTAATAAATATGGTAATTATAGAGTATTTGTGTTTACAGGAGAATTTGATGATAATGGTAATCCAAAAGTTAAGGATTTGGTAGAGGGTATAGTTCCAAAAACAGAAGATAACAAGTACAATTTAAAAGTGGAATTAAAAGGAAACCATATTAGTTATTGGATTAATGGTGAATTAGTATGTGATACTAATCAAGATTATTATAAAACAGGACGATTTGGATTAAATGTGTTTGGTGGAACAACAGAATTTAAAAATGTAACTTTTAAGAGTACCACATCAATTGATCATACAAATATTGAAGGTTCAGGTTTAACTTTTGACCAAACACCAGGAAATTTACATGTGGCTAATGATAGTTATGTGGTAGATAATGGAAAACAGCAGACTGGTGTGGCGATTTCAGATCAAGAAATAGATATTAACAAAAATATATATACCTTAGAAATAGATTCTAAAGTTTTAGGAGATTGGCATGCTGATAATCCAGCAAATGGTGATACTATGGGAATTGTATTATTCTCTCAAAGTGACAATCTATTTAGAGATGGAGGTATTGTGGCTAATGTTAATAAATGGGGTTCGTATAATTTGATTGCACATGTGAAAGACGAGAATGGTAATATTAAAGAGGTTAACCTTGCAGGCGGTAAGGTTGGTGAAGCGCAATACAATAAATATAAGTTAAAAGTAAAATTAGAAGGAAACCGAATTAGTTTCTGGATAAATGGAGAATTAGTGTGTGATAATATACAACAAAATTATTATGAAACAGGAAAGTTTGGATTAATTGTATGGAATGGACCTTCAGAATTTAGAAATGTAAATATTACTAGTGACGAGGTTACTCTATTAAAATAGTTATAGATGGAGTAAAACAGTATGCTAATGAGATAACTTTTTCTAATGATGAAGATGGTTTAGACGAGGTGATACAAAAAAATAGAATATATCTTGAACCCTTTTTATTATGGTTAAATATTTAAATGGCACCTAATAAGTTTTATTAGGTGTTTTTTTGTATTAGAAAGAAAATTGTGAATTATCGCTTATATACATTTATTATTTGTGGAAATAACTTATATAAGGTGTTACAATAAAAGTGTAATATTGTAAATCAAGGCAGAAAACTGAAACACGACAAAAAATCAGCAAATAAGTGTTAACGAAAATGATTAACAATTTTTATGGGGGTAAAATAGTGGAGAAACTAGATGAAAAAAGATGGCAAAATACATCCATAACTAGGATTACGTTATTTATTATAAATTTTTTAGTGATTGTATTTATGTCTATAGTTAGCTCTAACACAATAGGACTTATCTGCGAGAATAGTATGGCAAGGGAATTTATTGAAAAAATTAAATCGGTTCCCACAGTAGCATGGAAAATGCCTGTATTTTCTATGCTACTTTTATTTATGCTTAGCTTAGGTGTAGTAGTTAGAGAAAAGTTTTTTATGAAAAATCAACTTGCGCTTTATATTTTTTGCATTTTTGATATTTTATTATGTATTGGTATAATGGGTTATCTTAATATGGACTACAAAGGAATATTACTCATAGCAATAGCAAATATAGTTACTTATATTGATGGAAAAAAAAGAAAAAGTGTATTCATTTTAGTAATAATTGTTATTTATATAACATTAGACTATAATATTTTGTCCATTAAAGTTAATATGTTTAATATAAATGATTATGTCCAATACTATACGTCCATGCAAAGGCTTTATTTCTTTAGTATTAAGAATATACTTAATTCCACAAATGAAATTATTTTTATATTGTTTATGATTCAAGTTATACAAAGTGAAAAGGATGAAAATGAGAAAATTTCTGAGCTATACAGTGAACTATACAAATCCTCAGAAGAATTAGAAGTTATAAATATTCAATTACAAGACTATGCTAGAAAATCTCAGGAAGCAGCTAAAATTAAGGAGAGAAATAGATTAGCAAGGGAAATTCATGATACTATCGGTCATACACTTACGGGTATAGCCATTGGTTTAGAAGCATGTATAGAATTATCAGAAATTAATATAAGTAAGATGAAAATTCAAATGACAAAAATATCAGCGCTTGCAAGATCGGGGCTATTAGATGTGCGAAGGTCTATGAGTGAACTAAGACCAGATGCACTTGAAAGATTTTCACTAATTGCAGCAATTTCTAAGTTATCTGAAGATATAAATGAGTGTACAAATACTAAAGTTATAATTCAAATTAAAGGACAAGCTCATAAAATGGCTGCTGATGAAGAAGAAATAGTTTATAGAATAGTGCAAGAGGGAATAACCAATGCAGTAAGGCATGGTGCTGCAAGTGAGATTATAGTAGCTTTAGAATTTGCAGAAAACAAGTTGAAAATTAAAATAAAGGATGATGGAATAGGCTCAGACGAAATTAAAAAAGGTTTTGGATTAAGGCATATTGAGGAGAGAGTAGATATGTTAGGTGGAAAAGTGAATTTTGGGGGGATTCCATCAGGTGGATTTGTTATTTCTGCTTACTTGCCTATAAGGAGGGAAATTAAAAATGATTAAAATATTAATAGCAGAAGATCAAGAAATTATTAGTCAAAGTTTAGAAATAATTCTTGGAAATAAGCCTGATTTAAAAGTAGTTGGTGTTGCAGAAGATGGTAAGAAAGCTGTTAGATTAGCTCAAAAACTAATTCCAGATATTATTTTAATGGACATACGTATGCCTGAAATAGATGGAGTAAAATGTATAAAAATTATAAAAGAGATCTTACCACAAATAAAAATTATAGTGCTTACAACTTTTGATGATAATGAATATGTGTTTAATGCTCTAAAAAATGGAGCAAGTGGGTACCTATTAAAGGGTCTATCTTCTGTAGAATTAGTTGGGGCTATTAGAACGGTATTTAATGGAGGAGCTCTTATAAATCCGAATATCGCGGTGAAAGTAGTTGAATTTTTCCATGAAACTGAGACTGAAAACTTTAAAATAAATGTAGATGAGTTAGAATTTAATAATTTAAGTAAAAATGAGTTGAGAATAATTAAGTTAATAGGTAGGGGAATGTCAAATAAAGAAATAGCTTCAGATGTTAATTTTAGTGAGGGTACTGTGAGAAATTATATAAGTAATATTTTAAGTAAACTAGGATTAAGGGATAGAACTCAGATAGCCATCTTTGCAATTCAATCTAAATTGGAGCTGAAAAGAGTTGAAAATTAGAATATTGAAAGATAATCCGAGAAGGATTACTATGATTATAGTTCTTATTATCTTAATCATAACTTTTAGCTCCTATGTTTATTATAAATATAAAAATAAAACAGTTGTATTGGAGTTTGGTACCTTTGTTGGAAGTATGTATGATGTTCCTGATTGGCAATATTATAAAGCCTTAGATGAAGCAATATATAAGTTTGAAGGAGAAAATCCTCGTATTAAGGTTAAGTATAAAAGTGGAATATTAAAGAGCGATTACTCAGAGCAGTTATCTCAAAATATATTAAAAGGCAATGAACCTGATTTATTTTGCGTTTTGCCTGGTGATTTTAATACTTTTGCCTCCATTGGAGAATTAAAAAATCTTAGTAATTTAATTAAAGATGATAAAACATTAGATTTATCTAAGCAATATAGTACGGCCATAAAATCAGGAAAATATCAAGGTTCTCAATTTGCAATTGCAAAAGAAGTAGATCCAGAATTAATGTTTGTAAATAAAACCTTATTAAAAAAGCAGGGAATAGAATTACCTAGCGTAGATTGGACATGGAATGATTTTTATGAAATATGCAAGAAAGTAACTCTGGATACAGATAAAGATGGTGTGATAGATCAATTTGGAACCGTAGGATTTAACTGGCAACAAGCTGTATATACTAACGGTCAGAAGCTTTTTGATACAAATGGTAATAAAGCAACCTTTGATAACGAAGGAGTATCTGAAGCTATAAAATTTATCATATTACTTAATAAATTAAATAAAAATTATATAGTTAATCTTAAAGATTTTGATGATGGTAAGGTTGCATTTAGACCTTTCCCATTTTCTACATATAGAGCGTATAAGGTATACCCATATAAAGTAATGAAATATGGACAATTTGAATGGGAGTGTATAAAGTTACCTAAAGGCCCAGAGGGGAAAAATGCTGGACAACTTAACAGTTTACTATTGGGAATTAGTTCAAGAACAAAACATGAAAAAGAGGCATGGAAATTCTTAAAGTTTTTAACAAATGATAAAGATATTCAAATGGATATTTTAAAATATTCTCATGGAATGCCTGTTGTAAAGGAAGTACTGGAATCAAGGGAAACTGATAAAGAACTCTCTAAGTATAATATAGAAGGAAAAATATTTATTAATAAGAAGGCTTTAAGCCAAGTAGTAGAACAATCTATTGTAACACCAAGTTTTCATAAATATGAGGAAGGTATGGATATTGCCGATAAGGACATATTTCAATTAATTAATAGTGGGGCAGATGTCCAAGAGGCATTAACCAAATTAAACTATAAATTAAATGAATTTCTTAAACCATAGCTAAATATTAGGAGGAAGCAAATGCCTAAAAAAACTATTGTAACAATTTTAATAATTTTAATGGTTTTATTCACAGGTGTACTCAGTGTATATTTGAGCTTTATGAAGGATTCTCCATTTGGTGAAAAAAGATTAAAGTTTGGTGCAACCTATATGAATATGAATAATCCGTATTTTGTTAAATTAAATGATGGTATAAAAAAGACTGTTGAAAATCAGAATGGAAAACTCATTGCACTGGATGCCCAACTTGAAGTATCAAAACAAATATCTCAAGTTGATGATCTAATAGCTCAAAAAGTGGATGTTATATTTTTAAATACTGTAGATTGGAAAGGAATAAAGCCAGCACTTATAGCTGCAAAAAAAGCTAAAATACCTGTTATAGTTATTGATTCTCCCGTTTTTGATGATGGCCTAGTTGATTGCACGGTGGTTTCAGAAAATTATAATGCAGGAGTTTTATGTGCAAAAGATTTAGTAGCAAAGTTAAAGGGCAAAGGAAATGTTGTTATTATTGAACATCCAACTGCTAAATCAGCTATTCAAAGAATTCAAGGTTTTGAGGATACTATAAAAAAATATGGTGGGATTAAGGTTGTTGCACGAAAATCGTCAAATGGTCAACTTGAATTAGCTATGGAAGTTATGGATAGTGTAATTCAAACTAATAAACACATAGATGCTGTTATGTGTCTTAATGATCCAACAGCGCTCGGGGTTATTGCAGCTTTAGAGAATAATAAAAAAAATAATAGTGTGTATGTTTACGGAGTAGATGGAGCTGATGATGCTTTAGCAATGATTGAAAACGGAAAACTTACAGCAACGGCAGCACAGTCACCAGATATAATTGGAAAGACTGCTGCAGAAACTGCTTTAAAAAAGTTGAAAGGAATAAAAATTGAAAAGTATATAAACGTTCCTGTAAAATTGATTAATAAGTCAAATTTGGTGTATCCATAAAGCTATGGGTACACTATTTTTTATGTTAAAAGGTTTTAGATTTGTAATAATAGTTGGATTTAAAACAATATATCTGTTTGAATTGGGTGACAATTGTAATAACTTGAGTGACAATTGCGATAACTCAGGTGACAAAATTTAGGCTGAAAGATAACTGTGATATTAGTTATTACCTACAGATATTTATCAAAAAAGGTAATATGTAAGCTCTGAGAAAATTATATTATTATTAGGTATACTCTTATTAAAACTATATATAATAAGGAGGAAAAAGTGTGAAAGCTAAAAGTATATTAAAGGTTTTATCGACGATTTTAGCGTCATTCTTAATTTTAACCGATATTATAATAATTCCGGCTTTAGCGGCAGCTACCTACGATGAAAACTACAGGTCACAGTTTCATTTCACTTCTCCTGAAAACTGGATTAACGACCCTAACGGCATGGTTTACTATTCGGGAGAATACCACCTATTCTATCAGTACCACCCTTATGACACTGTATGGGGACCTATGCATTGGGGGCATGCAGTAAGTACTGACATGGTAAAGTGGACAAATCTTCTTATCGGATTATACCCTGATGAATTGGGAGATATCTTCTCAGGTAGTGCTGTAGTTGATACAAACAATACCTCAGGCTTTCAAACTGGAACTGAGAAGGTAATGATTTCCATATTTACACATAACGGTCCTTCTGGACAGCATCAGAGTATTGCATACAGCAATGATAAAGGAAGGACTTGGACTAAATATGATGGAAACCCTGTAATAACTAACCCTGGTATAGCTGATTTCCGTGATCCAAAGGTTTCATGGAACTCACAAATCAACAAGTGGGTTATGGTGATTGCTGCACATGATAGAGTAAAATTCTATACTTCACCTAATTTAAAGAACTGGACTTTTGCCAGCGACTTTGGAGCCGCTGCGGGAAACCACGGTGGTGTTTGGGAATGTCCTGATATATTTCCGCTTCAGCTTGACGGTGGAGCCACTACTAAATGGGTTCTTACTGTAAACGAAAATCCTGGTGCGCCAGCAGGTGGCTCAGGCACCCAGTACTTTGTGGGTGATTTCAACGGAATCACATTTACAAACTCAAACCCTGATGCAACAGCATTATGGCTTGACTTTGGCAAGGATAATTATGCAGGCGTAAGCTGGTCCAATACTCCAGACGGAAGGCGCAACTTTATCGGGTGGATGAGCAACTGGAACTATGCACAGGATACACCTACAACACCTTGGAGAAGCGCGTTTACAGCACCACGTACACTGTCGCTTAAGACTTTTCCAAACGGCCAATTTGTAGTTCAGGATTTTGTAAGTGAAATTGCTACCTATCGTGGAACAGCTACGACATTTACAAACCAGACAATTACACCCGGAAGCAATATTTTGTCAGGGTTTTCCAGCAAACAATTTGAAGTTGTAGCAGAATTTCAGGATTCCACTGCCACTGCATCAGAGTATGGCTTTAAGGTACGTAAAGGAGGAACAAACTTCACAACCATAGGCTATAATAGATCTGTGCCTGAAATCTTTGTGGACCGGAGATCCTCAGGAAATGTCGGCTTCAATCCTGATTTCTCAAGTTCAAACGCACAGAGCATGGGAGCTCAGAATGGTAAGGTAAAGATGAGATTTTTAGTAGACTGGTCATCTGTTGAAGTGTTGGGTAATGACGGTGTCGCTTCTATAACTGATCAGATTTTCCCGAATTCTACTGATATGGGTATGGAACTTTACTCTAGCGGGGGGAATGTAACATTAAACTCATTGACGTTCTATCCAATTAATTCAAATGCAAAACCAAACATTCCAGCGGCTAAGTTTACTACAAACTGCGGAACCTTTAGTGAAAAAAGCGAAAACTGGGAAGCTAACACTGAGGGTATGGTTGGTAACAGCAATGGTAATGGAAATGGATTCGCAATCTCAACGACAACTTCACAATCAAACTTTACGTATTCGGGTGATATAAGAGTAGGATCAGGTGGAGCAGGATCATTGGTATTCAGAGCTAACTCAACTGCTACTACAGGATATGTAGCGAATATTGATTCTAATAACGGCATGGTAAAGCTCTGGAAAATAGGTGGAGGCGTACTTAGCCAATATCAGACAACTATTAAAAAACATCTTCTTTATAATTTGAAGGTTATAGCTAACGGTAACAATATAAAGGTATACTATAATGGTGGATCAGTACCTGTTATAGATGTAAATGATTCAAGCTATGTAAGCGGTTACTTTGGCCTCAATGCCTGGAACGGAAAATCAGTATTCCAGAATGTTAACTATTCAACTAGCACTAAGCTTCCAGCAGCTGGCTTTAGCACCAACCTGCCTGGTTCATGGACAGCTACAAATGGAACATGGACATTAACAAATGCTGGACAACAAGGAACCTTTGCAGGCGGAGACGCATTTTATATGTCTTCAAGCCGGACTACAACGGACTTCAATTTAGAAGGTGACCTTAAGGTAACTGGTGGCGGAGCAGCAGGCCTTATGTTCAGGGCAAGTTCAAACGGTTCAACCGGTTATGTTGCCAACATTGATGCAACAAACCAGTGTGTTAAGCTGTGGAAAACAGGAGTTGGACAAATCGGTATTTACAATACAGAAATCAGGCAGAATACCGTATACCATCTAAAGGTTGTTGGCAGCGGAAGTAACATCCAGGTGTTTTTCAATAACGGAGCATCCCCTGTCATAAATATCAATGATGGAACATACACCAGAGGATATTGTGGATTCAATGTATGGAATGGTACATCTGTATTCCAGCATGTTTATAAAAATTAGCAATAAGTACTTTTAAATAGTCGGTTAAAAGTAACGGTTAACAATTCAGGTACTGCAAAGCAGTACCTGAATTGTTATTTGAAAGTTAATTCCTCTGCTAAAGGAATAAGACAAAATTCAAGTTTCTCAATCTCCATTTATCTTTTTACTATCACATATGAATATACCAGCAATATACACTATGTTTACAATTTGATTGCAATTATTAGCAAGATGTGGTATCCTTCCCACATAGGAGTAATTTAGAATAAATAAGCGATTATAAACATTATTAATATGTGCCCTTAATTGGACTGGACTCACTACAATGAATATTATTTATTGTACAAGCTAACAGTCAAAATCCATGTTAAAGAGAAGTTTCTAGTAAAAAAAATGAGAAAACATTTGTTATCAAATGTTTCAAAAAGAGGAGAATATGCATGAATATAAAAAATGTTATCAAACAATCAACAGTAGCCACCTTAACTGCAGCATTACTTTTAGGAGGAAATGGATCTCTAGCTTTTGCCAAGAACGTTAGTATGGATTACAAAGAAACTTATGATATTTCCCATATGACTCGTTCTGACATGCTGAAAATACCCGGACAACAAAACAATGCACAATTTAAGGTGCCTCAATTCGATATATCAACAATAAAAAATATTGCTTCTGCAAAAGGTAAAGACAAGGCGGGCAACACGATTGATTTAGATGTTTGGGATAGCTGGCCACTACAAAACGCTGATGGAACAGTTGCAAATTATCATGGCTACAATATTAATTTTGCTTTAGCAGGAGACCCTAAAGATCCAAGCGATACGTTTGTTCACATGTTCTATCAAAAAATCGGAGACACATCCATTGATAGTTGGAAAAGTGCAGGTAGAGTATTTAAGGATACCGATAAAGACGTTCCAAATGATGCTTTTCTAAAAGATCAAAAAGAAGAATGGTCAGGTTCTGCAACCTTAACTTCTAAAGGAGAAGTTCGTTTATTTTATACAGATAGACAGTCACCTAATGCACCTACTTATGGTAAACAAATTTTAACAACAGCTCAAGTAAATTTATCTCAGCCAACTGCGGATACCTTGAAAGTTGATGGCGTAGAAGATCAAAAATCTATCTTTGACGGAGCAGACGGTAAAATGTATCAAAATGTTTTACAAAGTGTGGGAGTGGATAAGGACAATCATACATTTAGAGATCCCCACTATGTTGAAGAAAATGGTCATAAATACCTTGTTTTTGAAGCTAATACTGGAACAAAAGATGGGTACCAAGGAGAGAAATCTCTATATAATCAAGCTTACTATGGTTCAAGTAATGCCTTTTTCCAAACTGAAAAAAGTAAATTGTTGCAAAGCCCTAAAAAAGATTATGCCTCTGTAGCCAATGGTGCACTAGGTATAATTGAAATAAATGATGATTATACTCTAAAAAAAGTAATGAAACCATTGATTACATCTAATACAATAACAGATGAAATTGAACGAGCTAATGTATTTAAAATGAATGGTAAATGGTATTTGTTCACAGATTCTAGAGGATCTAAAATGACTATTGATGGAGTAGGCGATAAAGATGTATACATGTTAGGATTTGTAGCCGATTCATTAACAGGACCATACAAACCGTTAAATAAAACCGGTCTTGTATTAAGCATGGATCAAGACCCTATGGATCCAACGTTCACATACTCTCACTTTGCTGTACCACAAGCAAAAGGTAATAATGTGGTCATTACAAGTTATATGACGAACAGAGGTTTCTTTGCAGACAAAAAATCTACCTTTGCTCCAAGCTTTTTAATGAATATCAAAGGAGAAAAAACATCGGTTGTACCAAATAGCACACTTGATCAAGGACAACTGACAACTAATAACTAATAAATAATGAACTGAGAAAATAAGATAGTAATTAAAAAGTAAAAACACAATTAGGAATAATATAATTGTCAATTTGATTACAAATCCAGTATAATTTTAAACTATACTGGATTTTTTTACTTTATAATAAAGTTTAAAGAATATGCACATAATAAGAAATCAAATAAAGTCCTTCTAAAAGGAGAGATAAGTAGAATGACAAAAAAAATAGTTCCTATGCTTTTTATCATATTGATAGGATTAATGTTATCAGGATGTGGAAGCGTTAATCAAGATGGATTATCTATATTCCCAAAATCAAAACAAAGCTGGGTAGGAGATCCTATGCCTTTTTTTGATGGTAAGAACTTTCAAGTATTTTATTTGGAAGACCTCAGAAATGGTGATGTGGGATATCATCCATGGAGCTTATTTACAACCAATAATTTTTACAGTTATAAAAACGTAAACAATGTTATCCCATATTCTCAAAATACATCGGATCAAGATATTGCATTAGGTACCGGTTCTGTAATAAAAGATAAGGACGGGTTATATCATGCTTTCTATACAGGACATAATCCAACTAAAGTACCGAAAGAAGCAATTATGAGTGCTACAAGCAAGGACCTTAAAAATTGGACTAAGATACCAGCAGACACATTTTTTCCTTCAGAGCAGTATTCTGCTGATGATTTCAGAGATCCGTATGTTATTTATAATGAGGATTATAAACAATATTGGATGCTTATAACAACTAGACAAAACAATAAGGGTGTAATAGCATTATATCAATCACCAGATCTAAAAAAATGGACGGATGAAGGTGTTTTATTTACAAATGATATGGGTAATGATTCAAATATGGAATGCCCTACCTTGATTAAATACGGAGAGTATTGGTATTTAACTTTCTCTGATCAGTTAGAAAAACGTGTTGTTCATTACAGAATAGCAAAGGATTCAAAGGGACCATTTAATAAGCCAGAACTGGATTATTTTGACGGTAACGGTTTTTATGCAGGAAGACTTGAAAAGGATTCTAAGAATCTGTATTTGTTTGGGTGGACACCAACAAAAGTGGATTATGATGATTCAAAGAATTATGACTGGGCAGGGAACTTAGTAGTACACCAGATTAAGCAGAAAGAAAACGGTGAACTTTATCCTTCTCCTATTGAGAAAATCGTAAAAAAATTCAATCACTCTGTTAAGCTTGATGCACTTACTCAAACTCAAACAATAAAAGCTTCCAAGCGGGATTATTCTTTTTCGGGAAAGGGTTATGAGGTAGTAACTTTCCCGGAAATTGAAGGAATAAATAAAATTACAGGAAAAATAAAGATCAAATCTAAAACCAGCAGATTTGGGTTTATGTTTGATGTGGGAAAAGATAGCATTTCTCCTCTAAATATTGTTATTAACAATGAAACAAAGCAACTCGAATTCTATAACGTACCAACTGATAAAATTTTAAGTTCAGATCCTCAATCAGTAATGCCACTGGAATTTAAAGAAAATGATACTTTGGATTTTACATTGATGACAGATGATTCAGTTTCTGTTCTATACATAAACAATAAAGCTGCGTTAAGTTCACGGATGTTTACTATGAAAAATCATATATGGGGAATATTTTCAATAGATAGTAATGTTGTATTTAAAGATTTGAAGCTAAGTAAATAAGAACGTAGTCTATATTTAGCTAAGTCTAATTAAGTAGTGGGACAATCGATTGCAATAATTTTAATTATTTTATTTAAGGGGAATCAGTGTATATTTAAGTTAACGTATGTGTAGAATTGATAAATAAATAGAAAATGGTGTACCCATAAGCTTTGGGTACACCATTTTCTATTTATAGGGATTTAATGACAATTGTAATAATTTGCGTGACAAATGTAATGGATTAGATGACAAAATATAGGTGAAGACAATATTAAATTAGTCTATACTATATTTAAGACATAAATCAATCAGGCCTAATTGATAACGTTACCATAAAATGAGTTATGTTATATTTTAAGGGGGATTAAATGATGATAGCTATTATACTTGGAACTCACGGCAAATTTTCGCAGGAATTATTAAGGTCTTCAGAAATGATATTTGGAAAACAAGAAAATATTGAATGTGTAACTTTTGAAACAGGAGAAAGCGCAGATGATCTTGTTAAAAAGTACGAAAAGGCAATCAGTAAACTTGATGTTGATGAAGGATTACTCTTTATGGTTGATTTGTTTGGTGGGAGTCCATTTAATGCAGCTAGTAGGATAGCAATAAATAATAAAAACATCGATATCGTTACTGGAGCTAATTTACCAATGTTACTAGAAGTTTTTGCTTCCAGAGATTCCAGTAGTTTAGACGAAGTTACATCAACTGCTATAGATTCTGGAAAAAATTCTATTAAATCATTTAAAGCAAATTTTAATGAAAATGTTGAGGAGGAATTATAAAATGGAAATAAGTTTTGTAAGAATTGATGATAGGTTAATACATGGACAAGTAGCTACTGTTTGGTCAAAAGAGTCGAAATGCAACAAAATATTTGTGTGTAGTGATGAGGTAGCTAATGATAAGTTAAGAAAAAGCTTGTTGCTTCAGGTTTCACCTCCAGGAATAAAAGCATATGTAATGCCTATTGATAAGGCAATTGGTGCATATAAAAATCCTAAATATAATGATTTTAAAACTTTGTTTTTGACTACAAATCCTACTGATATTTTAAGATTGATTGAAGGCGGAGTAGATATAAAATCAGTAAACGTTGGTGGAATGTGCTTTAAAGAAGGAAAAACACAAATATCCGGAGCAGTATCTGTAAGCGCTGAGGATATAGCAGCCTTTAGAAAATTACATGAATTAGGAATAGAATTAGAGATAAGACAAGTTGCCCGTGATCCAAAGGTTGATTTAATGAGTAAGATTTCAAAATTATAAAATCATAAAATTTAATAAAACGGGGGGATATTAATGAGTACAATACAAATAATTTTAGTATTTATAATTGCAGCTATAGCAGGCATGGGGAGTGTTCTTGATTCAGGTCAAACTCATAGACCATTAATAGCATGTACACTTATCGGATTAGTTTTAGGAGATTTGAAAACAGGAATTATATTAGGTGGTACCTTAGAACTTATAGCATTAGGATGGATGAATGTTGGAGCAGCTATGGCTCCAGATGCTGCACTTGCTAGTGTTATAGCAGCAATTTTGGTAATAGTCGGAAAACAATCTATAGGAGCTGGAATAGCGCTTGCAATTCCTATAGCAGTTGCAGGTCAAGTTCTTACTATTTTTGTTAGAACAATAACAGTATTTTTTCAGCATCTTGCAGATAAATATGCAAAAGAAGCCAATTTTAGAGGTATAGAAATGTGTCATATAATTGCTTTGACGTTACAAGCATTAAGAGTTGCAATCCCAGCTGTATTAGTTGCAGCAGTTGCGGGGACTGGTACAGTTAATGCAATGCTTGCTGCAATACCAGAAGTTGTTACAAAAGGGTTACAAGTATCAGGTGGGTTTATCGTTGTTGTTGGTTATGCAATGGTAATAAATATGATGGAAGCAAAGTATTTAATGATTTTCTTCTTTGCAGGATTTCTAATTGCAGTATTTACAAATTTCACTCTCGTTGGATTAGGAATGCTTGGGTTAATTTGTGGTATAGCTTATATTCAATTAAATCCTAAATATAGCAAAAATTCTGAAGTTGTAGATGAATTAGATTAATGATAAAAGGGGGATATAAAATGAATGAAAATAAATTAAAACAAGAAAATATAAAACATAAAGATATAGAACATAAAGATATAAAATTAACTAAAGGAGATATTTGGAGTATGTTTTTTCGTTCCAACTTTCTTTTAGGATCTTTTAACTTTGAGAGAATGCAGTCAATAGGTTTTTGTGTTACATTAATTCCTGCAATAAAAAGATTATATTCTAAAAAAGAAGATCAAGCTGAAGCTTTAAAGAGACATTTAGAATTTTTCAATACACAGCCATTTATTGCAGCACCCATTATGGGAATAACAGCAGCAATGGAAGAACAAAAAGCAAATGGTGCGCCAATAGATGATGCATCAATAAGTAGTGTAAAAGTAGGATTAATGGGGCCACTCGCAGGAGTCGGAGATCCAATATTTTGGGGAACAGCAAGACCGGTTATAGCAGCAATAGGCGCTGGAATAGCACTTACTGGGAGTATAGTAGGACCGTTAATATTCTTTGTATTATTTAATGCACTTAGGTTAGCTACACTTTGGTTTGGGATAAACTATGGATATAAAAAAGGTACTGAAATAGTTACGGATGTTTCTGGAAATAAATTAGCAAAGTTAACTGAATGTGCTTCTATATTGGGATTATTTGTAATGGGATCACTAGTAGCTAAATGGACAAGTATTAATGTACCATTAGTAATTTCAAGAATTACTGGGGCAGATGGGAAAGTTGTAATTAATACGGTACAAAGTCAATTAGATTCATTGTTACCTGCAGCATTACCATTATTATTAACCTTTTTATGTATGAAGTTATTAAAGAAAAAGGTAAGTGCAGTAGCTATAATATTTGGATTATTCGCATTGGGCATACTTGGATATTGGGCAGGAATATTAGCATAACAAATTTGCTTACACATTAAGACATAAAATTTTATAAAAACACAGAAAATAGAGACCAACATCGAAATTTAATTTTCTTTGTTGGTCTTTGACATTAATTCGTTTATTTGACATGAAGCAACTTGTATATTATAATTAAGTTGTTACATGAAAAAATATAAAAAACATAAAAAATATAGCATATTCTGAGTCATAAAGAGCGGGGAAACCAATTTTTCAGAGGTGAATCTTAATTAAGTTAGGTAGGGTAATTCTTTTAATCCGAATCCGTCAGCTAACCTCGTAAGCGTTGAAAGAGAAGTAATTTATATGCATTATTTTTACTATACTTATTCTATAAAAAACTGTGGGGCTTCTCTACAGTTTTTTATAGAATAAAATTTATTAATTTGGGGAAATTAAAAATCAGTAACAATTTAAGTGTAAGATAAAAAAATATAAAGGGAGGTTACTAATGAAAAATTCATTTAAAACTCTTTGCATCATATTGACAGTAGTTGTAACAGGAGGATTAATTACTGCGTGTGCTAGCAAGGGCATAAGGATTGGTGTTGTTACAGGAACTACATATGGAGAACAAGCAAAAAAATACAGTAAAATAACAGAAGTTAAGTC
>DHIM01000016.1:39517-52033 GCA_002403785.1 Clostridium sp. UBA4746 | reverse complement strand
GATATTATATAGCCCTTATATGCAAATATATATACTTTTTTTAAAAAAATGAAAATCATCAGCATATATATGAAAGAAAGTATGTACAATATTGTAATTATGAAATAATATTATATATATTTTCTTTATAACTATAACATAATTAAATAACTAGTAATCTTCTTTCTTTTAGTATTATGAATAAAAAAACTCAGAATTGTAAAAAATAAAATATAATACTATTACAATTAGGAGGTATATCATGGGGAAAACACCTTTGAAAAAGGTTATAAAAGCTAAATTAAAAACAAATCGAGAGTTAACTGAAAATGAAATGCGTAGAGAAGAGTTAAAATATGAAATAGCAGAGGAATTAGGATTAACTAGCAAAATATATGATTGCGGGTGGAGTGGATTAACAGCAGAAGAAACAGGAAGAATTGGGGGATTAATGACAAAACGAAAGAAAAGTATAAATCTTCCTAAAAACAAAGATTTCTAACGATGTTAAGCAAATTACTTTGGACAATATTTGGTGTATGGGTTAATATATTATATACCATTATAGTTTTAAGAGGAGAATTCTTTGAAAGGGAGAAATGTTAATATGGACTGTTACAAAGAGTTTGCTAACATATATGATGAATTAATAAATTCTGATATTGATTATAAGACATGGGCTTCTAACATATTATGTATTTGCAAAGAATATTATTTAAATATGGAGAGTTATTTAGATTTAGCCTGTGGTACAGGAAATCTTACTATAGAAATTGCAAGTGAATTTAAAAATATATGGGCAGTCGATTTATCTTGTGATATGTTAAGTCAAGCAGAAAAAAAAATGAGGGATGCTGACATAAAAGCAAAATTTGTATGTCAAGATATTTGTCAATTGAATTTAAACAATACATTCAATCTCATAACTTGCTGCTTAGATTCTAGTAATTACATATTGGAAGAAGAAAAATTTGAAAAATATTTATTAGGTACTTACAATTTATTAAAGGATGATGGTTTATTTATTTTTGACATTAACTCTTATTATAAATTGACTAATGTACTAGGTAATAATACTTATAATTACGATAGTGATGATGTGGTATATATTTGGGAAAATTATTTAGAAAATGATATAGTGGAGATGAATTTAATCTTTTTTGTAAAAGAAGGACAAGTATATAGAAGGTTTGACGAGTTGCACACAGAAAGAGCTTATAAAGAAGAATATATAGAAAGTGTTATAAAAAAAATTGGATTCGAAATAATTAAAAAAATTGATAACTACGAAGATAAAGTAGTGAGTGATAACACGGAGCGAATATGTTATGTTCTAAAGAAGTAAAAAATAAGAATAGTTTTGATCGTATTTGCATTATCGAAACTTTATAGGGGGTTAGTATATGGATAAATTGGTTAGAGCTACTGCAAAGGAAGGTCAGGTTAGAATAGTTGCAGCTATAACTACGGATTTAGTAAATGAGGGGGTTGCAATGCATTTATGTGCGCCTACGGCAGCAGCGGCTTTCGGTAGAATGCTAACAGCTGGCACTCTCATGGGAACCATGCTGAAGTCCAAGCAGGATAGTTTGACACTGCAAATTGATGGTGGCGGCGATGCGAAAGGCGTGGTAGTAACTGCTCATGCTGATGCAAGTGTAAAAGGATACATAGGGAATCCAAATGTAGATTTGCCTGCCAATATACAGGGTAAACTTGATGTAGGTGGTGCTATAGGCAAAGACGGCTATGTAAGAATTATAAGAGATATGGGTCTAAAGGAGCCATATATAGGTCAAGTACCAATTTGCACAGGAGAAATTGGAGATGATTTAGCTTATTACTTTACGGTTTCAGAGCAAACACCATCTGCTGTGGGTTTGGGAGTTTTAGTCGACACAGATATGAGTATTAAAGCTTCAGGAGGATTTATCATTCAAATGATGCCTGGTGCTGATGAATTTTTGGCTGATACAATAACATATAGAATAGAAGAGATCCCATCTATAACTGAGTTTATCGCAAAAGGAATGAACATCGAAGAAATTCTAGAATTTATTTTTGAAGATATGCAACTTAAAATACACGATGAGATTAATCCGACATATAAATGCGATTGTTGTAGAGAAAGAGTTGAGAGGGCATTAATAAGCATAGGTAAAAAGGACTTAGAGGAATTATATAATGACGGTAAAACGGAAGAACTTAAATGCCACTTTTGTAATAAAAAATATGAATTTAACCATGAAGATATCAGGCAATTACTTAAAGAGGCAAAATCTTAAATAAGAATGTAACTTTAAAGCAAAGGAATATTGTTACTAGAGTTGTTTATATTTGTAGCATAGAAAACATAAGCTATATTGCTATTTGGCGTAATATATAGGAAAGTGAAGCATTATTGACAGATTGAGACTATAATACAAAAATACATATAAATATACGCTGTTCTTACTGTTGACAGCTGTAGAAAATTCTTATAATATAATAAAGTATTCAGAGGTAAGGAAGTAAACAAGAAAGTAATAAACGGTTAATACATAAAGTTGTTGACAAGGTTTATGAAATGATGTAGACTATACTAGTCTGATAAAGACATGTGGGAGCATAGCTCAGCTGGGAGAGCATCTGCCTTACAAGCAGAGGGTCACAGGTTCGAACCCTGTTGTTCCCACCACATATGGCCCAGTGGCTCAGTTGGTTAGAGTGCCGCCCTGTCACGGCGGAGGTCGAGGGTCCGAGTCCCTTCTGGGTCGCCATTTGAAATTAGTAAGTTTAGCAAAAGTATTAAATTTAATAAAATTAGTAAATTTCAAGAAATTAGTAAGGCTGGATAGCTCAGTCGGTAGAGCAGAGGACTGAAAATCCTCGTGTCCCTGGTTCGATTCCTGGTCTAGCCACCAGTGGTGCGGAAGTGGCTCAGTGGTAGAGCGTCACCTTGCCAAGGTGAACGTCGCGAGTTCGAATCTCGTCTTCCGCTCCAAACTATGGCGCTATAGCCAAGCGGTAAGGTCAAGGTCTGCAAAACCTTTATTCCCCGGTTCAAATCCGGGTGGCGCCTCCAAAGTAATAAAAAGTAGTCTAAATGCTGATAACTCAGCAGATAGGCTACTTTTTTTATTTTATAATCATTTCTTAACGGTTTAACGATATTTCAGAAGGAAAGTCTTCCATTTCTATAATAGGAGGTTCATGTTATAACAAAGGGGGGAAATTCAGTGTTTTCTTAAATTATGTTAACACAAATATATATCACGTAAAATGCGTTTGAACAAGCCTTAGTAATTCTTAATTTATTTGATTTGAATATGCGTAGAGAAAAACTTTTAATTCACAATAATAAACAAATATACATAAGATAATCTAATCATTAGTTTTTACTATATTCGTAAAATACTACCTCTATCAATTAGCTTACCGGTTCTTAAAAACACAGGTTCCACCATGTGTTTACTTAAAAATTTTAATATTTCTTTCCCATACAAATAATAATCTAAGTGGCCATAGAAAGCTAAGACGTTATCTTCAATAAGACCTGTTGCACCACCAATAAAACCATAGTTAAGTCCAGGAAGGAGAATATCCCCAGGGGGAAGTAATAAAACATCTATTTTTTCAATACTTAAGGCCTTGGCAATTGAAACGTCACTTGTGATGATTGCATGGTCATTTACTATGCAAGTGGAACATTTGGTATAACCTTGATTTACATTTATTAATTTTTTATCTTTTGAAAGGGACAAAAGGTTAGTATCGGTAAAATTAATTGAGTGAACAAACAAATCACCTATGCTTAATGAATTTAGACATATATTATGAGGGTATTTGGTTTTCAAAATTGAATTTGATTTATAAATTTTATAATTTTGTAAGATTAATTTGTGTATAAATTCATCATCCATATTTTTATGAACCACGATATTAGTCCCTAAAATGTGCATAAGCATATCGGGGTGACCACATACAGCTTCATATAATAATTTGCTTGGAGGACAAATTAATAAGTTATACCCTCTAGAAGTTAAATATTCTTTTTCTTCATTAGCAATTCTAAAATCAACAATAACATTTTTCATTGCAATACTCCTATCTTTTTATTATGTTTATTTTATAACACAAAGTGATTGCAAATTGCAATATGTCGATAATTGTTTAATCTATTTTGCATATACATTAATATTACACACATACTATCGTAATGAGAAAGGAGTGTGCGAAATGCTTTTATTAACCGTTGTATATAATAGGAGTATGGAATACATTATTGATGAAATTAATGACATAAAAAAGTGTTTCGAAGATAAAAAAATAATTTTAGGTATATCGGAAAGTATAATAGAAGATACGCACTTCATAAAGTTTTTTTGTAGTGACGATAACTTAAGTGATAGTAGTATCAAAATATTTAATTTAAATGTTGCAAATATGTTATATAAAATAATAACAACGGAATTTTGTAAAAAAGGAATTAATAATTTTTTAGCTGATACTTATTTTTTTCTGCAATATGATGAAATAAAACAAGTAAAACCTAAAATACAAGAAGCTTTGCTTAGTGAGGGGGCAATATCTGGTCCTAATATGGTATATTGTATAAATAGAAAAAATAAAATTATTGACAAAATAACTAAATGTATAGAAGAAAATAATGAGATTAATATAAGTGGATTCTTAACATTTAGGACAAAAGAGCTAAATTCTGATTTAGAGTGTATAGTTGATAAAGTTGTAGAAGAATATATGGTAGAAAAAGAATATAATGAGTTTATAAAATTGCTAAAATACTTTGTTGATGTGCAGGAAAGCAAAGTAGACGAAGTTAATATTTTAATTGAAAAAAACGGAAATTACTATTTAAGAGACGAAGAGGGGAATGATTTAGTAGAAAATATGATAACGGAGTTATCGGATGTTAAGTTTGCTTCACAAGAAAGTCAAGAAGAACTTATAATTAGCACATTAATAACCACTTCTCCTAAAAAAGTAATTATACACTGTGTAGAGCATTGCAAAAATAATGAATTAATTGGAACCATAAGTAAGGTGTTCATAGGTAGAGTTGAATATTGTGACAATTGTGCTGAATGCGAAAAAATAAAAAAAGGAATGGCAATATTTAAGCAAGAATGTAAAAGATAGCAATTTGAGATACTTGGATATATAAAAGTAAAATAAGTATTGACAAACAAATACTCAGATAGTATACTATTAATTGTTGTGAACGAAAATATAAAAATTAATTTAATATAATTATCTTTTACAAGAAGAAACAGCCGTTTCTCACCTAACAGCAATGCTAGTCAGGTTAATTAATAGTTTGAATTTGTTACTATTAGGGACGGCATATGCCGTCCCTTTATTTTTTTAATATAAAATCATCTAAATACACCTGGGAGGTGAAAACTATTAGTAAAAACAAAAATTTCATGATGAATGAGGAAATAAGAGATCGAGAAATAAGAGTTATCGGAGCTGATGGTTCTGCATTAGGTATTTTGAATACAAAAGATGCTTTAAAGCTTGCAGAAGAAAAAGATTTAGATTTAGTTATGATGTCTCCTACTGCAAAACCACCAGTTTGCAGAATAATGGACTTTGGTAAGTTTGTTTATGAACAACAGAAAAAAGAAAAAGAAGCTAAAAAGAAGCAAAAAGTTGTTAATCTTAAAGAAATAAGATTAAGTGCAACAATAGAAGACCATGACATCGCAATTAAGGCTAGCAATGCTAAAAAATTCTTGCTAGATGAAGATAAGGTAAAGATAACTGTAAGATTTAGAGGAAGAGAAATTGAAAACTCTAAAGTAGGGCACAAAATATTAAAATCTTTTGTGGACAAAATCGGTGATGTTTATATTGTTGAAAAACCAGCGAGACAAGAGGGAAGAAATATGATAATGATTTTAGCTCCCAAAAAAGCATAACCGAAAGGAGGAATTTTATTATGCCTAAGATGAAAACACATAGAGGCGCAGCAAAAAGATTTAAGAAAACAGGTACAGGTAAATTAAAAAGAGCAAAAGCTTTCACGAGTCATATATTAACACATAAGAGTCCCAAAAGAAAAAGAAACCTTAGAAAAACAGCATATGTTTCAACAACTCAAATAAAAGCAATGAAGAAATTATTACCATACTTATAATTGAATGGTGATTAGGAGGTATATTAATGGCTAGAATTAAGCGAGCAGTTAACTCTCGTAAAAACCATAAAAAAGTATTAAAGCTTGCAAAGGGCTACTACGGTGGAAGAAGTAAGTTATTTAAAACAGCTAACGAAGCAGTAATAAGAGCCTTGAGAAATGGTTATATCGGAAGAAAAAGAAAGAAAAGAGATTTTAGAACACTTTGGATAGCTAGAATTAATGCGGCTACAAGATTAAATGATCTTTCATATTCAAGATTTATGAATGGTATGAAACTTTCAGGTATAGATATTAACAGAAAGATGCTTTCTGAGATTGCTATAAATGATCCAAAAGCTTTTGCTGAATTAGTAGAAGTTGCAAAAAAACAATTACAAGCATAAAGAGTATTACTTTGAAATGTAGCCGTTAGGCTGCATTTTTTATTGCATTTTTGACAAAAATATCTTACGTGATATAATTAGTAAAATATCACTTATGAAAATTTAAAGATGTAGAGGTGGCTAATTTGGAATTAGATATAAAAAATTTTAAAAAGAAAAACATATATACTCCTGTTCAGGTACTTGCATTAGGTTTTGCTATAGTGATACTTATAGGAGCGATACTGTTGAGTCTACCGATAGCTTCACAAAGCGGTAAGATCACACCTTTCATAGATTGTATATTTACTTCTACATCTGCTGTATGTGTTACAGGTCTTGTAACTTTAGACACGGGTACATATTGGACTTATTTTGGTAAAACAGTAATAATGTTACTTATAGAAACGGGTGGACTTGGCTTTATGTCTGTAGCTACGCTTGTTTTTTTCTTTTTAGGAAAAAGAATAACACTGAAGGAAAGATTAGTAATGCAGGAAGCTATGAATGTAAATTCATTACAAGGGTTAGTCAAAATGGTGAAGTATGTATTGATATTTACATTTTCTGTTGAAGGTGTAGGTGCAGTGCTATTTGCAACACAATTTATTCCTCAATTTGGAGTTGCTAAAGGAATTTATTATAGTGTATTTCATGCAGTTTCGGCTTTCTGCAACGCTGGATTTGATTTAATGGGAAATTTTAATAGTGTTACTGCATATGCGGATAATTCTGTAGTAATATTGACAATTTCAGCACTGATTGCAATAGGTGGGTTAGGATTTTATGTTTGGGTAGAATTATATAATTCTAAAGGAATTAAAAGGTTATCTTTGCATTCTAGAGTGGTTATATATTCAACAATAGTATTAATTGTTGGAGGTGCAATACTCATGTATATCTTTGAGATGAATAATCCACACACTATGCAAGGAATGACTGTGAAGGGCAAGATTTTATCTTCAATATTTGCATCAGTTTCACCTAGAACTGCTGGGTTTAATTCTATTCCGTTAAATAAAATGACTTCAGCGGGAAACTTTTTAACAATAATTTTAATGTTTATTGGTGGATCTCCGGGTTCGACAGCTGGTGGAATAAAAACGGCTACTGCAGTTGTACTTTTTATGACTGTGATGTCTGTAGTTCGTGGACGTGAGGATACTGAAATATTTCAAAAACGAATAAACAAAGAAGTTGTGTATAAAGCTTTAGTAATAACTGTTCTTGGCCTCGGAATTGTTGTAATAGTTACCATGGTATTATCAATTACAGAGCCACCGAATATACCTTTTGAATATTTTCTATATGAGGCTACTTCAGCCTTTGCTACGGTTGGGTTAACTTTAGGGTTAACTACAAAATTAACGCTTGTAGGGAAGATAATAATAACTCTTACCATGTATGCGGGTAGAGTAGGACCGCTTACTATAATATTAGCATTAGCTAAAAATAAAAAGGCTAAATCTGGAACTATAAGGTATCCAGAAGATAAAATTTTAATTGGATAGGGGTGGAGTTAATGAGTAAAAGACAGTTTATTGTTATAGGACTTGGAAGATTTGGAACGTCTGTTGCTGAAACACTATATTCTTTGGGAAATGATGTATTAGCAGTTGATTCTGATGAAGATATAGTACAAGATATTTCGGATAAAGTAACTCATTCAGTTCAAGTTGATGCAAACGATGAAAACAGTTTAAGGGCTCTTGGTATTCGTAATTTTGATTGTGCAGTTATTAGTATAGGTGCTAATATTCAATCTAGTATTTTAGCTACATTGCTAGTCAAAGAATTAGGAGTAAAATATGTAATTACAAAGGCAACTAATGCATTACATGCTAAAGTATTATATAAAATAGGTGCAGATAGAGTAGTTTTCCCAGAACGAGATATGGGCGTACGAGTTGCTCATAATTTAGTTTCATCAAATATATTAGATTACATAGAATTATCTCCTGATTATAGTATAGCTGAAGTTGTTAGTCCAGAAGAATGGCATAATAAGACTTTGGGAGAGTTAAATATAAGAGCAGAATATGGCATAAATGTAATGGCTATAAAAAGAAGTAATGATATAGATGTTTCTCCGTCAGCTGATAATATTGTTGAACCAGGAGATATTATTGTTGCCATTGGCAATATTGAAGAATTGAACAAGCTGGAAAAATTAGTTAAATAAGGAGACTTAATTTGGAATATATTCAAAGTAAGGATAATTTATTGATTAAAGATATTAAAAAGTTAAAGGAAAAAAAGTATAGAATAAGTAGTAATATGTTTTTGGTTGAGGGTTTTAGATTTGCAGAGGAAGCTTTAAATTCTGATTTTGAAGTGGTGAATATTTTTATAAGTGCATCAAGAGAGGCAAAATATGAAAACTCATGTATGAAGGATAAGCTACAGAGGAATACTAAAGTTTATAGTGTTAGTGATAGCTTATTTAAAAGTGTTTGTGATACCGATAATCCTCAAGGTATTTTAGCGGTTGTCAGAAATAAACCCATAGAGATTAAATATGACAGTGGGTTCTATATGCTAGCTGATAAAATTCAAGACCCAGGTAATATGGGAACTATAATTAGAACTGCTCATGCAGCAGGGGCACTGGGAGTTATAATAACAAAAGGAACTGTGGATATTTATAATGATAAAACTTTAAGATCCACAATGGGTTCCATTTTTAATATACCGGTTATTTACGATAAAGATTTATCATTAGTGCAGAAACTTAGAAGTGATGGATTCAAACTAATTACAAGTTCATTAGATACCGATAAAAACTTCTATGATGTAGATTTAAAACAAAAAGTTATTATATCGGTTGGGAATGAAGGCAATGGAATAAGTGCCGAAGTTTATAATATATGTGATTTAAAAATTAAAATTCCTATGCCTGGTGGTGCAGAATCTTTAAACGCGGCAGTTGCTGCATCTATTATGATGTATGAAGTCGTAAGACAGAAAAATATTATATAAATTTTAAATTTTAGTTGAAATTTTTAGTAGTTATGGTTATAATATTTTGTATACTTTCATAAGTTGATTAATTAATAATACACTGTGATGGAGAAAGTAAATATGAAAATAATTACAGGGATAAGAAGCCTTAGACTGAGAGCTTACTTAAGAAATTTTTATATTGAAGTTCACTCCGGAGTTCTAACAGTGAAACGAAGTAACTGTTAGCGGGTAAAATCGATAAATTTATCTAAGAGGACTAATTTTTAGTCAATTAGGGTGGTAACGCGGATATTCCGTCCCTTTATTAGGGACGGTTTTTTTTGTTTTATAAAAAAATATAAAATATAAACTTATATAAATATGGGAGGAGCATTCATTATGAAAGAAAAGTTAGAAATGATAAAAGCTGCAGTCTTAGAAGAATTAAAAGGAGCTTCTATTAAAACGGAATTAGAAAATGTTAGAGTTAAGTATTTAGGTAAAAAAGGCGAATTGACACAAATATTAAGAGGTATGGGACAGTTATCAAATGAAGAAAGGCCGATAATTGGTAAATTAGCAAATGAAGTTAGAGAGAATATAGAATCGCTTATAACTAAAGCCTCAGATACATTAAAAAACAAGGAAAAGGAAAAAAAGTTAAAAAGCGAAATTATTGATATATCTATGCCGGGTAAAAAACAAACAATAGGTAAAAGGCATCCATTAGATTTAACACTTGAAAAAGTTAATGAAATATTTTTATCTATGGGGTTCGTTATTGAAGAGGGACCTGAAGTAGAACGAGATTATTATAATTTTGAAGCGTTAAACATACCCAAAAATCATCCAGCAAGAGGAGAACAAGATACTTTTTACATAAATGATAGTATAGTTTTAAGAACTCAGACTTCACCAATACAAATAAGAACTATGGAAAATCAAAAACCGCCTATAAAGATGATTGCACCGGGAAAAGTTTATAGATCAGACGCAGTAGATGCTACCCATTCACCAATTTTTTATCAAATTGAGGGACTTATAGTAGATAAGGCCATTACTTTTGCTGATTTAAAAGGAACACTAGAGTTGTTTACGCAAAAGATGTTTGGAGATAAAATGGAAACAAAATTTAGACCACATCATTTCCCGTTTACAGAGCCATCAGCAGAGATGGACGCTACTTGTTTTGTATGTAAGGGTGAAGGCTGTAAAGTATGCAGTGGTAGTGGCTGGATAGAACTTTTGGGTTGTGGAATGGTTCATCCTCAGGTTTTAAGAAATTGTGGAATTGATCCAGAAGTTTATAGCGGATTTGCTTTTGGATTTGGACTTGATAGAATTACAATGCTAAAATACGGAATAGATGATATTAGAGCACTTTATGAAAGTGATATGAGATTTTTAAAACAATTTTAAAATATAGATTAATAATTACTTAGTAATTACACGAAATACAGGAGGCAAAACAATCCAAAATTGTTTTGTACTAACACAGATGCTAGGAGGATATATTATGAAAGTTCCAGTTAAATGGCTTAAAGATTACGTAGATATAAATATTCCACCAAAGGAGCTAGGTGACAAGTTAACTATGTCAGGTTCAAAGGTAGAAGAGGTAATTATAGCAGGTGATGAAATTAACAATGTTGTTGCAGGGAAAATAATAGAAATTGTGAAGCATCCAGATGCTGATAAATTAGTTGTATGTCAGGTAGATATAGGACTAGGAGTACCAACACAAATTGTTACAGCAGCCACTAATATGAAAGAACAGGATATCGTACCAGTAGCGCTTCATGGATCAAGTTTACATGGAGGATTAAAGATTAAAAAAGGTAAACTTCGTGGAATACTATCAAATGGTATGTTTTGCTCTGAGGAAGAACTTGGAATTGCAGGAGATGAACCAGTTTATGGACTAATGATACTTCCAAGTGACACTATCATTGGACTTGACATAAAAGAAGTATTAAATCTTCAAAGCGTTTTAATAGATTTTGAGATAACTTCAAACAGAGCAGATTGCATTAGTATTTTAGGGATAGCTAGAGAAACAGCTGCAACTTTAGGCACCCAATATAGAAAACCAGCGCTCGATTACAAAGCTACCTGCAGCGAAAATGTTGAAGATATCTATAAGGTTGAGATTAAAGATGAACTTTGCAAAAGATATATGTTAAAGGGTATAAAAAATGTAAAAATCGCGCCTTCACCACAATGGATGCAGGAAAGACTAATAGAGGCAGAACTTAGACCTATTAATAATATAGTGGATATTACAAACTTTGTTATGGTAGAGCTTGGTCAACCTATGCACGCATTTGATGCAAGGCAGATAACTACGAATAAAATAGCTGTTGAAAGAGCAAAGTTGTCCGAAAAATTTAATACATTGGATGAAGTAGAAAGAGATTTAGATGAAAGTATATTATGTATAAAAGATGGAGAGAGAACTATAGGACTCGCAGGTATAATGGGGGGCTTAAATTCTGAAATTAAGGATGATAGCACAAGCATAATATTTGAAAGTGCGAACTTTGATGGAGTAAATATAAGACTTGCTTCTAAAAAACTATCTTTAAGGACTGATGCATCTTCAAAATTTGAAAAAGATCTAGACCCTAATCTAGCTCAAATGGCAATAGATAGAGCTTGTCATTTAGTGCAAGAATTAGGTGCAGGTGAAATAATGCAGGGATGCATAGATGTTTACCCTATAAAACGTAAGTCACATTCACTAGAAGTAAGTGCAAAGTGGATTAACAAGTTTTTAGGAACTGATATAGATAAGAGTGATATGAAAATATATCTTGATAGATTGGAACTATGTTCAGAAATAATAGGTGACTTTTTAATTATACAGGTTCCAACCCATAGATCAGATATTAATATTAGGGAAGACGTCGCTGAAGAAATAGCCAGAATGTATGGTTATGATAATATACCATCTACCATTCCTACTTGTGAAACGTTAAGAAGTGGAAAAAGTGAAAAACAAAAGTTGGAAGATAAAGTTATACTTTCTTTAATTGCAAGTTCACTTAATCAATCTATAAGTTATTCATTTGTAAGCCCTAAAATATT
>DHIM01000016.1:30767-39349 GCA_002403785.1 Clostridium sp. UBA4746 | reverse complement strand
AGATTATTTGAAATAGGTAAGGTTTATATACCAAATGAAGATCCACAAACACTTCCTGAGGAAAGGAATATATTGACGATAGGATTGTATGGTAATGTTGATTATTTGGATTTGAAAGGCACAGTAGAGAACGTATTAGATGTTTTAGGAATAAATAATGCAGCATTTAAAAGAGAAAGTGAAAATCCAACTTATCATCCTGGAAAAACTTCAAATTTATATGTAAAGAGAGAATTTGCAGGTGTTGTCGGGGAAGTACATCCTAATGTATCAGAGGACTATGGGGTGGAGCCAAGATGTTATATAGCAGAACTAAATCTAGATATATTATATAAACATGCAGACTTAAATAAGAAGTATAAAGCACTTCCAAAATTCCCAGCTGTAACAAGGGATATTGCACTTATAGTTGATGAATCCATTTTAGTTCAGGATATTGAAGATGCCATTGTATCTAAGGGTGGCAATATTTTAGAGAGCACTAAGTTATTTGATGTGTACAAGGGTAAACAAATAGCAGAAGGTAAGAAAAGTATAGCCTATGCCATAGTATATAGACGTTCTGATAAGACACTAACTGATGACGAAGTAAATAAAGTGCACGAAAAGATATTAAGAACTTTGGAACACAAATTAGGTGCGCAGCTCAGATAATATTACCAAATTAAGACTCCCTTAGTAATAAGGGAGTCTTCAAAATACACATTATCTTAAAGAATAACTAGTAAGTATATTAATTGTTTTATTTGATGTGTTAATTTGAAAATTTTGGTTTTATTAAAAGTTATATTGTGATACAATGGGATTAACTAATCTGTCTAAGAGGGTGTTTTAGATGAACGTTGTGACAATAAAAATAAATGGTATTGAATATAATCTAAAAGGTAATGAAAGAGAAGAATATTTACATATGGTAGGAAGTTATGTTGACAAAAAAATAAAGAATATAATGGGTAATAATGAAAAGCTCAGTACTTCTGCAGCAGCAATTTTAACTGCTTTAAATTTAGGCGATGATATGTTTAAAAGTAGTTCACTTTGCAAGGAACTTTCAGGCAAGGGCGAATCTTTAGAAAAACATGATATAGAATTGACGCAGCAATTAGAGGGTTTAAGAAAACAGTTAAGTCATATGGAAGACTATAATCAAGAATTGCTTGTTAAGTGTAAAAGTGTAGAAAAAACTAAATATGTAAAAACTTTAGAGCAAGAAAATATAGAGATGCAACAACAGTTAGAAGCATTGCAAGAGACTAGTAAAATTTGTAGCGAAGAAAATAGAAAAGTGAAAATAGAAAATAAAGAAATGAAATTTAAGCTACAATCTTATAAGTACAAAATAATTGATTCGCAAAACAAGTTAATAGAATATCAAATTAGTTTAGCTAAACAAAAGAAAATAAATAATCCGCTTTTAACTTCGCGTAAAAAATAAGTGTTATTTAAGAATACGTTTAAAGTGTCGCCGGAAGGCGATTTTTTTATTGATAAAGAACTATGAATTCTAAATAATATATATCTTTGTGTTGAGGAATATTTGTCTTTGAAATATTTCCACTATCACTTAGTTATTTATTTGGTTATAATTAAAGCATGGTGTTATGCCATGAAAAGGATGGTACATATATGAATTTGTTAACAATAGAAGAAGTGAGTAAAAGTTATAGTGAGAGAATACTCATTGATAAAGTATCACTAGGTATAAGTGATGGAGATAAGATTGGACTAATAGGAGTGAATGGTACTGGAAAATCAACTTTCTTAAAAATAATAGCTGGCTTTGAAGTTCCTGATGAAGGAAGAGTTATAAAGGGCAATAGAGTAAATATAGAGTATTTATCTCAAAATCCTAAATTTGATCCAGAAGCTACGGTGCTCGAGCAGATTTTTAAAAGTGATACTGATGTTATGAAGGTTATACGAGAATATGAAGTTGTTATAGATAAATTACAAGATGATCCAGAAAATGAATCTACTTTAAATGCTTTAATGAACTTAAACGATAAAATGGATGCTTGCAATGGATGGCAAGTACAAAATGATGCTCAAATAATACTTACAAAACTTGGGATAACTGATTTCAAGCAATGTATCGGTGACCTTTCGGGTGGACAAAGGAAAAAAGTGGCTTTATGTAGTGCGCTTATTACCCCATCAGATTTATTAATTTTGGATGAGCCTACAAATCATATGGATAATAAAATAATTGATTGGCTAGAAAAGTTTTTAAACAATAGAAAAGGTGCATTGCTCATGATTACCCATGATAGATACTTTTTAGATAGAATAACAAATAAAATCATTGAACTTGATAATGGTATTTTGTATAGTTATCAAGGTAATTTTAGTGTGTATTTGGAAAAGAAAGTTGAAAGAATGGCTTTAATGAATACATTAGAGAGAAAAAGACAAAGCTTATTTAAAAAGGAACTAGCTTGGATAAGACGTGGCGCAAAAGCTAGAAGTACAAAGCAAAAGGCCAGAATTGACCGTTTTGATGAGCTTCGCGATGGAAAAGTGGATATATCAAATGAAAACTTAGAATTATCTTCAGCATCTACTAGGCTTGGTAAAAAGATTCTTAATGTAGAGAATATATGTAAAGCATATGGTGAGAAGAAATTAATTAAAGATTTTAGCCATATATTTACTAGAAGAGATAAAGTGGGCATTATTGGTCCTAATGGTATAGGAAAATCTACACTTATGAATATTTTAAGCGGAGTAATAAAACAGGATGCAGGTCTAGTTGAATGGGGAGAAACAGTGAAAATCGGTTACTTTCATCAAGAAAATGGTGAGATGAATGAAAACCTTAGGGCAATTGAGTACATTAGAGAGGGTGCAGAATACATAACTACAGCAGATGGAGAACAAATCACCGCGTCTCAAATGCTCGAGAGATTTTTATTTGATGGAACCACTAAGCATTCCTTTATTTCTAGTTTATCCGGTGGAGAAAAACGAAGATTGTATTTATTAAGAATTCTTATGGAAGCTCCAAATGTACTATTCTTAGACGAGCCAACTAATGACTTTGATATTCAAACATTGGCAGTACTTGAAGATTATTTAGATGGGTTTAATGGCGTTGTTATAACTGTATCTCATGATAGGTATTTTTTAGATAGAGTATCAGACAAAATATTCAGTTTTGAAGGAAATGAGAAAATAATACAATTTGTTGGAAATTATACTGACTATCAAGAATATATAGAAAAATATCCGGAAGTACTAGAAGATGATAAGACTGTGAATAAAGAAGAAAAAACCAGTAAAAATGGAGAAAATAAAGAGCTTGAGAATAAAGAAGTTGCAATGGATGATAATGGTGATGTTAAAAAGGATAAAATTTTTAAATTTACGTTTAAAGAACAGAAGGAATACGATGAAATAGATGGCATAATTGAGCAAAAGGAAACGGAACTCGAAGATGTTAGTAAAAAAATAAATGCTGGTAGTAGTGATTTTGAATATTTGGAGAAACTAATGCATCAGCAAAAGAACATTAAAGTTGAAACTGAACATCTAATGTTGAGATGGACATATTTAAATGAATTAGTTGAGAAAATAGAAGCTCAAAGAAATAATTAAAATTAAATGCGTGATAAGTTTATACAATAAAGAAGGTATAACATGTGGATAAAAATAGAGATATAAAAATATCTGTGCGTAACTTAGTAGAGTTTGTACTAAGGGCAGGCGATTTAGATATGAGATTTATGGGAAGCAGTAGAGCAGTAGAAGGTACCAAAGCACACCAAAAAATTCAGAGGGAAAATAGCGAAAAGTATTCTGTATTACTTGGAGAACAATATTCATCAGAGGTAAGTCTAAAACATAGCATACAATATGATGGCGCCTCAATTGTAATTGAGGGGCGTGCTGATGGTATTCTAATTAAAGATAATAAGGTAACCATAGATGAAATTAAAACAGTTGCTAAAGAGGTTGAGCTTATTAAGGAGGATTATAATAACCTTCACTGGGCCCAAGCTAAGTGTTATGCATATATATATGGGCTACAAAATAATCTTGATCTTATTAACGTTCAGTTAACTTATTATCAGATAGATAATGAAAAAACTAAAAAATTTGTTAGAGCTTATTCAATCAAAAAACTTCAAGAGTTTTTCGATGAAATTATTTCTAGTTATTTTATATGGGCAAATATTACGAATCAGTGGAATAAGAAAAGAGATAAAACTATAAAAAATTTAAAATTTCCGTTTGATAATTATAGAGATGGACAAAGAGAGCTAGCCGTTTCTGTATACAAAACAGTAGTAGAAAATAAGAAAATGTTTGTGCAAGCACCCACTGGAATAGGCAAAACTATATCTACATTGTTTCCAGCGGTTAAAGCTATGGGAGAAGGGCATACCTCAAAGATTTTTTACCTGACAGCTAAAACTATAACAAGACGAGTTGCAGAGGATGCTTTTGATAAAATGAAACGGAATGGTCTAGAATTTAAGACTATTACAATAACTGCCAAGGATAAAGTATGTTTTACAAAGGGTAGTGCATGTAATCCAGAACAATGTAAATTTGCAAAAGGACATTTTGATAGAGTTAATGATGCTATTTTTGATATATTAAAAAATGAAAACACATTTAGCAGAGAAATCATTGAAATGTATTCTAATAAACATAATGTATGTCCTTTTGAATTCTCATTGGATTTAACTTTATGGTCTGACAGCGTTATATGCGATTATAATTATGTGTTTGACCCTAGGGTTTACTTAAAAAGATTCTTTACTGATAACAATGGAGACTATACTATTTTGGTTGATGAAGCTCATAACTTAGTGGATAGGGCTAGAGAAATGTTTTCATCTCAAATTCATAAAAAACTGCTTTTGCAATTAAAAAAAGATATAAAAGGTAAAAATGATCAAATGTACAAAATTCTAAATAAGTTAAATTCTTTTATGCTTAATATGAAGAAAATGTGTAATGAAGATGGATATTACAAACAAGATTCTGAGCCAGTTGATATATATAATCTTCTTACAAGGCTCACTAAAATATTAGAAGGTTGGCTCACTAAAAATGAAAAATCTGAAATATATGATAATTTCTTAGAGCTGTACTTTAATTCTTTGAGTTTTATTAGGATAGCTGAACTTTATGATGATAAATATATAACTTATGTAGAAAGTACAGAGGATGATGTTGTATTAAAAATATTTTGCTTGGATCCATCTAAGCTTCTAAGGGAAGCATCAAAAAGAGGAAGAGCAGTGATATATTTCTCTGCAACTCTATTACCGTTATTATATTTTAAAGAGATTTTGGGTGGACAAAGTAAGGATTATAATTTAACTCTGAATTCCCCATTTGATAAAAATAAGCTTAAAGTGATGGTAGCTAAGGATATTTCTACGAAATATAATAATAGAGAAAATAGTTATTTGAAAATAGTAGAGTATATATATTCGATAATAAGTGCTAAGAATGGAAATTACATGGTGTTCTTTCCGTCCTATAAATATATGGATGAAGTGTGTAATAGGTTCTCAAAGGAATATCCAAATGTTAAAGTTAGCATTCAAAATAATTTCATGACTGAAGACGAAAGAGAAGCTTTTTTGAAAAACTTTAGTAGTTCTAATAATGATGATATTCTAGGTTTTGGTGTTTTAGGTGGTATATTTTCAGAGGGTATCGATTTAAAAGGTGATGCCTTAATTGGTGTTATAATTATCGGTGTAGGACATCCAATGATTTGTTTTGAAAGAGAAATTATTAAGGAGTACTTTAATGGAAAAAGCAATTGCGGTTATGAATATTCATATATGTACCCAGGTATGAATAAAGTACTACAGGCTGCTGGAAGGGTAATTAGAACAGAAGAGGATAGAGGGACTGTGCTTTTAATAGATGATAGATTTCTTCATAAAGGGTATAGGCGGCTTTTTCCAATGGAATGGGATAATTTTAAAATAATTAATAATAATTCAGATGCTCAAAAACAGGTTTGTGAATTTTGGAAATAAGGCACAGTAAAATAAACTAGCATTTTAAATTGTTATATATATTCCTGTGTCTAAAGCATTATAAATATAATATTATCTAAGAAAAATTATAAAATAAAAAAACTTGAGCATTTGCTCAAGTTTTTTATTTTATAGATAAACAAAATTTATTAATAATTTACATTGGGGGGCTAAAGATAAAGGAAACTAATTTATTAACAACTGCTACAAATACATCTACATAAAATATTTATATCCATGAATACGATAATAGTTTATTGTTTATTAGAAAATAAAGATATAAATAGTTTCCTTTTTACCTTTTATTATTAGGGGGATGTTTTAATTATTGTATGTTTATGTCGAAATAAGCTTTTTCTTTTGTGTGTAAACAATCGTTGAAATTCGACTTATTTCTTATTCTAAGAGTAACATTGATTACACAAATAGTCAATAGAGTTCTAATAAGTTTAATAAAATAAAATTAACCATTAAAGTGGATAAATAGATTAGACAAAATATAAAGAAATGAGATTCAAATTTTATTAGTTTATAAAATAAATCAATAATAGTATTAGGAGCCTGAGAAATTGATTCAAGCATTTTTCACAGAAAATTAATAATGATATAAGCTTTAAAGTGCTAGAATATATATAAGAATAACAATGATGCGTGTAGTAATAGAAATCATGATAATAAGGTTACTATATGCAAATGCACATGGGGATAACAATTCAGAATTGTTATCTACTCTAGAGAATAATTGGGGGAATAGTATAAATGCATGTTAAATCTTCTAGAGAATTATATGGCTGGGATAAATTTTCAAAAGTAATCTTAATAGTAGGAGTATTTTTGTTTGTAACTAGGTATGCATGGTTTTTAGGAATAGCACTTATTATCTATTCAATTTGGAGAAGTAGGTCAACTAATGTACGTGGGAGAAATAATGAAAAATTCGTTTATGAGAATATAGAAAGAAGGTTTTATTATAAAATTAATAGTTTTAAGTATAACTTAAAACATTATATTAAATTAATAAATATCAAAATTAGACAATATAAACCTATAGAAAATTTTAAGGAAAAAAGAAAGTATATAATAACTAATTGCCCAAAATGTAAACAGAAATTAAGATTACCACGAAAAAAAGGTAAAATCATTGTAACTTGCTCAAATTGCGGTAGCGAATTTAGATTAAAAACATAAAATAAGAGATATCCTTTTGAGGATATCTCTTATTTTATATTTAAACTTTTTTAATATTAGGCTTGTATGTATATCTTATTTAAGAAAATTAAATTATTTGCCTGAACCTAATTCAGCAAGACAATCTTTACAAATGTTTTTACCTTTGTAGTTAACAACGTCTCTTGCATTTTGACAGAAAATACAAGCTGGCTCATATTTCTTAAGGATGATTTGATCACCATCTACATAGATTTCTAAAGCGTCCTTGATATCTATATCCAAAGTTCTTCTCAATTCTATAGGAATAACAATTCTTCCAAGTTCGTCCACTTTTCTTACAATACCTGTTGATTTCATATAATTTCCTCCTCGAACATCTTTCGACTTATTTATAATTAAATTGTAGCAAATAATACATAAAACGTCAATAGGTTTATGAAAAGATTTAAGAAAAATAATAAAAATTAACAAACTTTTACGTATTATGCAAAAAAAATATAATGGACTGTCATTTTAAACAATATTATAATATCTTATACATAATACATAAATTTTTAGTTATTACAATATTCATAATAGTTTGTAATTAGTGTAAAATATTAGAAAGTATAAAATATGTAGTAAAAAACGGTGCTTTAGAAGAGATGTATGATTTATATTATGAGTAATGAGAACAAATAAAAAAAGGCTGGACCAGTTTTCATTGGTACAGCCTTTATAAATGCAATTATCTATAATTAGTGAATTGTAGGGCAATATCAAAATCTTTTGATTTTAATAAAGCCATTATTTCTTGTAGATCATCAAGGTCCTTACCAGTAACCCTTAGTTGATTGTCCATAATTTGAGCTTGAACTTTAATTTTAGTGGACTTTATTACTGCAATTATTTTTTTTGCTTTTTCAGTGGAAATACCTTTTATAATTTTAGCAGTTTGTCTTGCTGAACCTAATGTAGCAACATCTTGTTTACCGAGGTCTAATGCCTTGCCAGATATACCTCTTTTAATTAATCTACTTACAAGAACGTCTATAACTGCTTTTAATTTAAAATCATCATCAGATATTATCTTAATATCCTCTTTACCTAAGTTAATTTCAGTAATAGTGTTTTTAAAGTCATACCTTTGTTTAATTTCCTTTAATGCTTGATTTATCGCATTGTCGACTTCTTGCAAATCTACATCTGATACTATGTCAAACGAATGTGCTGCTGCCATAATTAAAAACCTCCTCTATTTATATATATCTAAGTACATTCAAATAAATAATAGGTCAGTATACTGGTCTATTTAATTATTTATTTGTGCTTTAATAATATTCTCTTAATTAATAGTAGATTAATAATTTGAAAATGTCCAGTAGTTAATGAGTAAAGATTATAATTTTAGATAGTTTACATTAATAT
>DHIM01000016.1:20369-30565 GCA_002403785.1 Clostridium sp. UBA4746 | reverse complement strand
AATATACCCTACTATTAATACATTTTGCGTCAATTATTAAGATTATTTATATATAGTTAAAAATAAAATTTTTATTTGCTAAGGTAAATAGTAAATCGCACGATATAATAGTTAAATATAAAATAAGATATTAAGTTACATAAATGTTTTAAAGGGGAAAATATTTGTGATAGTAAATAAAATAGGTAAATTTAACAATTTACTTTTATTAGTAGAATGAAATTTAAATATGGGTGGGGTGTATATGTTAAAAGTAGTTTTAGTAGATTATGAGCAATTGTCTTTAGATGAATTAGGTTTTATTTTAAGCGAATATAGTGAAATGGAAATCATAGGAAAATATTTAAGCGCCTCAACCGCTTTAGAATTTATAAAAAAAGCTAGACCGGAAATTGTGTTTTTAGATATAGAAATGCCAGAAAAAGATGATTTTACTTTGGCTGACGAGGTATGTAAGCTGGATTTTTCAGTAAGTATTGTGTTTGTAACAGCACTAGATAAATATGCTATAAAAGCGTTTGAAATGAATGTTATTGATTATGTTCTAAAACCATTTTCAAAGAAAAGACTAGAGCTTACAATGGATAAGATAAATGAAAGATATAATTGTAATAAAAATATATTCTCAGAACAAAGAACAATGGAAGGTATGATAAAGTTACCACTTTGGAAGGACGAGTGCATATATCTTGTGCATCCACAAGATATATTATATTGTACTGTATTAAATAAAGAAGTTTTTGTTTTTACGGGAGATTCCACTTTTACAACACATGACACTTTAACTCAATTAGGAAATAAATTAATTAATCATAACTTTTTTAGAAGTCATAAAAGTTATTTAGTTAATTTAGATAGAATCTATAAAATAGTTCCGTCGTATAATAGCACATTTTTGCTTCAAATAGAGGGTTTAAAAGAGGAAGTACCTGTTAGCAGACATTATGTTAAGGATTTTAAAAAAATAATTAATATATAATTCTAATGAAGTATTATATAAAGCTGAAAATGTATTGGAATTAAATGTACTTGAGTTTAAGGAATATTAGAGGGGACTTTTGTAAATTTACTTTTTATAAATTCGTTTTCTATAAATTCACTTTTTTATTTTATAAATAGAAAAGTGAATTTATTTGTTTTAGATTACATGTATCTAAAACAAATGCGAATTTCATCATCATAAAGGTACAAAACTTTAAAAATAATGTTATACTATTGTAAGAAATTATTACGGATGAGAGGAAGAAATATGTATGTTGCGTGAAGCACAAGAAAAATTAAAGAAGTATTATGGATATGATAATTTTAGAAAAGGACAAGAAGATGTAATAGATAGTATTTTAGGTGGAAAAGATACATTTGCTGTAATGCCTACAGGGGCAGGAAAGTCGGTGTGTTATCAGATACCTGCTTTAATGCTCAAGGGAGTAACACTTGTAATATCACCACTTATATCACTTATGAAGGATCAAGTAGATACTTTAAATAGTATAGGGATAGCTGCAACATATATAAATAGTTCATTAAGTATTAATGAAGTTAATGAAAGAATTAATAAGGTAGCTGCAGGGGAAGTTAAGCTTCTTTATGTTGCCCCAGAAAGGCTAGAGTCAGACTTCTTCTGCAATATGTTAGATAGATTAACAATATCGCTTTTAGCAGTGGATGAAGCTCATTGTGTATCTCAATGGGGACATGATTTTAGACCTAGCTACGCAGCAATTTCTGGTTTGATAGAAAAATTACCGGGGAGACCAATTATAGCAGCATTTACGGCTACTGCAACGCAGGAAGTAAGGCTGGATGTTATAAAGTTATTAAAATTAAGAGAGCCAGATGTCTATGTAACTGGTTTTAATAGAGAAAATTTGAGTTTTACTGTTATTCGTGGAGAAAACAAAAGAGATTTTATACTGAAATACATCCAAGATAATAAAGATCAAGTAGGGATAATTTACACTGCTACAAGGAAGGAAACGAATAATCTTTATGAGCTTTTGCATAAAAAGGGATATAATGTAGGTAAATACCATGCGGGACTTGGAGATGAAGAGCGAAAGCAAAACCAAGAAAAGTTTTTGTATGACGATATCAACATTATTATAGCTACAAATGCTTTTGGGATGGGAATAGATAAATCAAACGTTAGATATGTGATCCATTATAATTTGACAAAGAGCATGGAAGCGTATTATCAAGAAGCAGGACGTGGAGGTCGTGATGGCGAGCCAAGTGAATGTATATTGTTATTTTCTGCAGCGGACGTTCTACTTCAAAAGTTCTTTATAGAACAAAGCACTGTGTCACCTCAAAGAAAGGTAAATGAATACAAAAAACTTCAAGCTATGGTTGATTATTCACACACGAGCAGATGTCTACGAAAGTTTATTTTAGAATACTTTGGTGAAGAAAATGTTCAAGACAAATGTGGCAATTGTAGTACCTGTAATGATGAAAGTGAACTCGTAGATATAACTATTGAGGCACAAAAAATCTTCTCTTGTATATTTCGGATGAAGGAGAGGTATGGTACTTCATTAATTGCAGAGGTTCTTCGTGGCTCAAAGAATAAAAAGGTTCTAGACCTTGGATTTAATAAGTTATCTACCTATGGAATAATAAAACAATATACTGTTAAAGAGATAAGAGATCTTATAAATGTGCTTACAGCAGAAGAATATCTATCACTTGCAGATGGTCAGTTTCCAGTGGTTCATTTAAAAGATAAAGCTGTGGCAGTACTCAGAAATGAAGAAAAAGTGTATCAGAAAGTGGAGAAAAAGAAAGCTAAAGCAGTTAAGGATACAGGGCTATTTGAAATACTGAAAGTACTACGAAAAGATATTTCAGAGAGAGAAAAAGTTCCCCCATATATTGTTTTTGCAGATAGTGCACTAAGAGAGATGAGCGAATATTTCCCCATAAATGAAAAAGAAATGCTCAACATCAAAGGGGTAGGGGAATCTAAGCTTAGTAAGTACGGAGAAGAATTTATTGGGGTCATCAAAAAATATATGAAGGAAAACAATATAGAATTAAAGGAAGAAATACTATATAATGAAGAAGTGGGCGATGGCCAGGCGGAAAGTGCAGTTGAACAGGATGGCAAAAATGAAGAAAAGGTGCCTAGCTATGTTATTACTTATAATATGTATAAACAAGGCAAAAGTATAGCGGACATAATAGAATTGAGAAAACTTAAAAGCCTGACAGTTCAAGACCATATATTAAAATGTGCATATGAAGGTTTTGATGTAAATTTAGATGATTTTATTCCGAAAAATCATGAAGCACTAATTATTGAAGTCATAGAAAAAATTGGAGCTTCAAAATTAAAACCTATCAAAGAAGCATTGCCAAATGAAATAGATTATTTAGCTATAAAGGCAGCAATATTTAAATACGCTAACAACAAGATTTCTTAGAATAAAGGAGAGAAAATGGATAAATCATTTAATGAACTAGGATTAAGAGAGAACCTCATAGAAGGCCTTATCAAACAAGGCATTGAAAGTCCTACAGAAATTCAGGTTAAGGCTATACCAATGGGCCTTGCAGGTGAGGACATCATCGGAGAGTCAGAAACAGGTACGGGTAAAACTTTAGCTTATTTATTACCTATATTCCAAAAAATAGATATAACATCAAAGGATATTCAAGCAATTATACTTGCGCCTACTCATGAGCTTGCAATGCAAATACATAAGCAGGTAGAATTGTTATCAGTGAACTCAAATAGTTTTGTTAAATCAACTAGTATAATAGGTAATGTTAATATTAAAAGGCAATTAGAGGCTCTAAAGGAAAAACCACATATAATAGTGGGATCAGCTGGAAGAATTTTAGAACTTATAACAATGAAGAAACTAAAATCACATGGAGTTAAGACTATAGTAATAGATGAAGGCGATAGAATGATAGATGAAAACAACATAGATGGGGTAAAAGCTATAATAAAAACTACTCTTCGCGATAGACAACTTATGTTATTTTCAGCTACGATTTCACTTAAAGTAGTAGAAATTGCTAAAACGCTTATGAAGGACCCAGAGGTAATTAAAGTGGGAGATAAAAGCGTTGTAAACCCCAATATAGAACATATGTATTTTGTAGTAGAAAAGAGAGATAAAATGGAACTCTTAAGGAAACTTATAAGCGCTACTAAACCTGAAAAGGCAATAATATTTATAAATAAAAGTGATGAGGTAGAGATTACAACTTCAAAACTAAGCTTTCATGGCTTAAAAGTAGAGGGAATTCATGGATCATCTGAAAAAATCAATAGAAAGAAAGCACTTGAGGATTTCAATGATGGTAAGATTCAACTTTTAGTCGCTTCGGATTTAGCAGCTAGAGGACTGGATATAGTAGGAGTATCTCATATATTCAATCTTGATATACCAGAAAACTCGAAAGACTATTTGCATAGAGTTGGTAGAACAGGAAGAATGGGAGAGAAAGGGCTGGCACTATCCATAGCTGAAGAGAGAGAACTTGATCTTATTAAAAACTATGCAAGAGATTTTAATATAGAAATTCTTCGAAAAGAAATCCACATGGGAAAGATTACTGATCCAAAAATCATACCTAAAGATAGGTTCTCAGAACATAATTCTAGAACAGATAGCAAATCATCAAATTATAATAAGAAATAATACGGACAAACAGAAGGAATAAATTACAATAGCCTAGTTAGGTTCCTTGTGGTATAATGGCTGAGTAGTTTCCACTATAATGAAATTACTTAATATGGAGGTATATAAAAATATATGATTAGTACAAATAACATAAGTTTAAGATATGGTGCACGTAAATTATTTGATAATGTTAATATAAAATTTAATCCTGGTAATTGTTATGGATTAATTGGCGCTAATGGTGCTGGTAAATCAACATTTCTTAAAATATTATCTGGTGAGATTGAAGCTAATACCGGAGACGTTTTCATTACTCCAGGAGAAAGATTAGCAGTTTTAAAGCAGGATCATTTTGAATTTGATGAACATGAGGTTCTTCAAACAGTAATGATGGGACATGTAAGACTATTTGAAATTATGCATGAAAAAGATGAATTATATGCAAAAACAGATTTTACTGATAAAGATGGAATTAGAGCTTCAGTACTAGAAGGTGAATTTGCAGAACTTAATGGATGGGAAGCTGAATCAGAAGCTTCAACTCTGTTAATGGGACTCGGAATAAACGAAGAACTTCAAAATAAAAAAATGAAGGAATTAACAGGATCGGAAAAAGTTAAGGTACTCCTTGCTCAAACTTTATTTGGTAAGCCAGATATTTTATTACTAGATGAGCCTACAAACAATTTAGATGTAAAGTCTAAAAATTGGCTTGAAAGTTTTTTGCTTAATTTTGAGAGTACCGTTATAGTTGTTTCTCATGATAGACATTTCTTGAACAAAATATGTACTCATGTTGCAGATATAGACTTTAGTAAAATTCAACTGTTTGTTGGAAATTATGATTTTTGGTATGAGTCTAGTCAGTTGGCCCTTCAAATGGCTAAAGATCAAAATAAGAAAAAAGAAGAAAAAATTGCTGAATTACAAAGCTTTATTGCTAGATTTAGCTCTAATGCATCTAAAGCAAAACAAGCTACTTCTCGTAAAAAGCAATTAGATAAACTGACTTTAGATGATATAAAACCTTCTTCTCGTAAATATCCTTTTGTTGGGTTTAAGCCAGAAAGAGAAGCTGGAAATGATTTATTGACAGTTGAGAATTTAAGTAAAACTGTGGATGGAGAAATACTTCTTGATAATGTATCGTTTATAGTTAGTAAGGGAGATAAGATTGCGTTCACTGGGGCAGATGAAATAGCTAAGACTACACTTTTTAAAATATTAATGGGTGAAATGGAGCCAGATAGTGGTGAGGTTAAATGGGGAGTTACTACATCTCAAGCTTATTTACCAAAAGATAACACAGAATATTTTAATGGCCTAGATTGTACCTTGGTTGATTGGCTCAGGCAGTACTCTGAGGATAAGGCTGAAAGCTTTATTAGAGGCTTTTTAGGTAGAATGCTTTTCTCAGGAGAAGAAGCTCTTAAAAAAGCTAGTGTATTGTCTGGTGGAGAAAAGGTTAGATGTATGCTTTCTAAAATGATGCTTAGTAATGCTAATGTATTAATATTTGATGAGCCTACTAACCATTTAGACTTAGAGTCTATTACTGCTTTAAACAATGGTATGACTAGTTATACCGGAACAATGTTACTTACGTCTCAGGATTCTCAGCTAATTGCAACAGTTGCAAATAGAATAATAGAGATTACGCCTAAGGGATTAATGGATAAAATAATGACTTATGATGAATTCATAGAAAATGATGTAGTTCAAAGAGAATTAGAACTTATGTACAAATAAAAAAGAGGCACTTCTAATAAAATCTATTAGAGGTGCCTTCTTAAAATTAACTAACTAAATGCCAAATCCTCCAAATCCGCCGCCGCAGCCACCACGGCCGCCAATACCACCACAACCTAATAGTAAAAGAATTAACAAGATGCCACCGCCGCCACCGCAGCCACCACCAAATCCACCGCCAAATCCACCGTTTCCGCAGCTGTTTTCACATCTACAAACAGGTTCACAGCGTCTAACAGGTTTACAGCAACAACAATCTCTATGTCTATGACTCATATAAATAACCTCCTTATTTTTAATAAGTAAAAGTTTAAAAGTTTACTAAAGTAAATTAATTAGCTACTTTAACAAGAAATTATACACTTTTACTTAAGTATTGGAGTTGGCTTGATATATATCACTACATATAGGAGATGAACTTCTTTTGAAAGTTGTTAAGTTAATTAGGTTGTAGCTGTACTTTAATATATTCCGTATTTTATTAAGTGTGAGTGTAATATTGTATTATGGTTTAATATAAAAAACTCAGACAAAACAATTTAGAAACATCATATATATTAGCTGTAACGGTGAGGGAGGTAATGCTCATGTATGATGCATTTGTTAAACTGGTTAGTACAGTTGGCTTCCCTATAGGTGTGAGTATATATTTGCTGGTTAGGTTTGAAAAGAAAATTGAGGATCTCAATAAATCTATTTCTTACCTAACTGTGATTATATCCACTGTTATAGGAAAATACGAAAAATAAGGGTACCGTTTTGGTATTCTTGTTTTTTATTTTTTATAGTTTATGTTGAATATTGAAATTTATGTTAATATTGTGTATAATAATATAAAGGCATGTTGGCATAATATGGCATATTGATTATTTTTAATATAATTATACAATAAATAATTATACAATAAATAATAGATAGAACTATTAATAAGAAAGGAGGTAATTTATAATTAGATTTTATGGAATTATATTAATATCCTAAAAAAAGGGTTTTAAAGAAAAAAATCGAATAGAATTAATAAGCATAAAAATTATTTATAATTGGGGGTAATGAAATGAACGAGGGAAATATTTTAGATTCTACAAAAGAAGGTTTGAACGTGGGAACAGAGGAAGCAATAACAATAGTATCTGATGCCACAAAAGAAAATGTTGGAAAGACTATTAATGCGGTGAAAGGTATTGCTAAAAATGTTAAATCCAAAGCTAAGAAGGCAACTACTGTTGCAAAAAAAACAGTAGCTAAGAGAACAATAGCTAAGAAAATTAATGTTGGATTTTACGTTCAATATCAAGGAAAAGAGGTTTCTAAAGAAACAGTATTAGAAAAAGTTTATGAAGAATGGATAAAATCTCATAAAATTACAGAACTTAAAACATTAGATGTATATATAAAGGTTGAAGAAGATATAGCCTATTGCTTGGTAAATGGCGAAATTAAAATAGACCTTAAATTAGATTAATATAATATTACAAAAATGAAAAAGGCTTATGGCCTTTTTTTATTTAAGATATAAAGATTAATGTAATACATTAAATATAGTGTACATTGTTATTTTTTTATGATAGATTAAAAGTAGAAAAAACATAAATTACTGCTTATTTTAGGAGGGGATTGTTAATGATAAAAGAAAGACTTAACAAAGTTCTAAAGAGTATGAAAGAGAAGAAAATACCTCAAATGATAGTTTCTGACCCAGCGGCAATATATTATCTTACAGGAAAATGGATTTTATCTGGAGAGAGAATGCTTGTACTCTATATTAATTTAAATGGACATAATAAATTATTTATTAATGAGTTATTCCCTGTAAGTGAAAATTTAGGAGTAGAAAAAATATGGTTTAACGATACTCAAAGTCCAGTAGAAATTATTGCAGAAAACATTGATAAGGATAAACCAATGGGTATAGATAAAAATTGGCCATCTCGTTTTTTAATAAAACTAATGAAGTTGAAAGGCGGTAGTACATTTGTTAATGGATCTGAAATTATTGACAGAGTACGAATGTGTAAGGATGAAGTGGAAAAAGATTTAATGAGAATAGCTTCAGTATTAAATGATACCGCTGTAGATAAAATGATAAAACTTATACCTGAAAAATATACAGAAAAGAAAATGGGGAAGTTACTTGGTGACATATGGGAAGAAATGGGTGCACAGGGTCATTCATTTGATCCAATTATAGGTTATGGTGCAAATGCTGCTGACCCTCATCATGAAATGAATGAATCAACAGTTAAAGAAGGGGACAGTATAGTTATTGATATCGGATGCAAAATTAATTCATACTGCTCAGACATGACTAGAACTGTATTCTACAAAACAGCATCAGACCACAGTAGAGAAGTTTATAATATTGTAAAAGAAGCAAATAAAAGAGGAATTGAGAAAGTTAAAGCAGGAGTTAGATTCTGTGATATCGATGCCTCAGCTAGAGACTATATAACCGGAAAAGGTTATGGAAAATATTTCACTCATAGATTAGGGCACTCAATAGGAATTGAAGTCCATGATTTTGGTGATGTTTCGCCAGCTAATACTGATAAAGTTCAGATAGGACAAATTTTCTCCATTGAACCAGGTATCTACCTTCCGGGTGACGTAGGAGTTCGCATTGAAGATTTAGTAATAGTTACCAAAGATGGGTGTGAAGTATTAAACAATTATACAAAAGATTTAATTATTGTAGAATAGGGTAAGATTACCTTTAAGTAGTGGGGGGGTTCTATAAGTAAATAAAAATACAATTTATTATTGGAGGAACAATTATGTTAAATATAGGTTGCCATTTATCGGTATCAAAAGGTTATAAAGCTATGGGTCAAGATGCTCTTAGTATAGGTGCAAATACATTTCAGTTTTTCACTCGTAATCCTAGAGGTAGTAAAGCAAAAGAAATTGATCCAAGGGACGTAGCAGCTTTGCTAGAATTATTAAAAGAAAACAAATTTGCTACAATCCTAGCACATGCGCCATACACACTAAATGCTTGTTCCGCGGATGAAAAAACAAGAGAATTTGCAGTGATGATTATGAAAGATGATTTAGCTAGGATGGAATTTTTCCCAAATAGTTTTTATAATTTTCATCCAGGTAGTCATGTAAAACAAGGAACAGAGGTAGGTATAGAATATATTATAAATATGCTTAATGGTATATTAAAAAGGGAACAAACGACTATTGTACTTCTTGAAACAATGGCTGGTAAAGGAACGGAAGTAGGGCGAACATTTGAAGAATTAAAACAAATTCTTGATGGTGTTACACTTTCAGATAAAATAGGTGTATGCCTTGACACTTGTCATATATACGATGCTGGTTATGATATCGTTAATGATTTGGATGGAGTGATAGATGAATTTGATAGAATTATTGGTCTTGATAAACTTTATGCAATTCATCTAAATGATAGTAAAAATCCATTCGAAAGTCATAAAGATCGCCATGAAACAATTGGTGAAGGTTCCATTGGATTAGAAGCAATCAGTAAGATTATTAATCATCCAAAACTTCGTCAATTACCATTCTATTTAGAAACTCCAAATGAATTAGCTGGTCATGCAAAGGAAATTAAGATGTTACGAGAAGCATACATAGACTAATATGGTAAAAATTTTGTAATAACAAAAATACACTTATTTACTTAATCAAAATATTAAGCAAATAAGTGTATTTTTTATAGGTAGATCTTTAGTTTATCCCAAACTTCTGAAAAATTTTCAAATTCTATAAACTCCTTTTTTTCTTTTTTCAAAAGATCTACTAACTTTCCTTTAGCAAAAACTACGTCTGATACTAATGCAGGCT
>DHIM01000016.1:8276-20231 GCA_002403785.1 Clostridium sp. UBA4746 | reverse complement strand
TACTAATGCAGGCTTAAGATCTGGGGTGCTATCACCAGCATAAAATATTTTTTTATACTTAGATTTTAGTTTTTCAATAACAATTAATTTATCAATACCATAAAGATCTGAATAAAATTCACTATGTTCATCTAAATCAAAGTGAATTCCATTATCCTTGAAAACACTTTTATTGGAGTAAACATCTACTCCTTCTATATGGTTTTTTTCTAGGACCTTATCTATGTAATAATTTGTTCCTGCACTAATAACAATAAAGTCTCCACCAGCAGCTTTAACTTGCTCAATGAAAGCTTTAGCAGAAGGGTCAAAGGAGATATTTAAAATATCTTCGCGAAGCTCGACTTCGCTTCTGTGTACATTATTAAAAACGTAGTTTAAATACTCTCTATCTTTCATTTCTCCATTTTTCCAAGATTTAAATATTGGCGAAAGTTCTTCTTTATAATATGTATCAGATAATATTTTATAAAAATCTTTTTTTGTAAGGGTTCCATCAAAATCAGATATAAATGCAAAATCTTTCATTATATTAATCTCCTTGTAAGTTTATTATGAATTTAGTTTGAGCAGTTTCAACATATAGTATAACAAATAAATACACATTATCACAGTCAGCTAAACTTATTTTTAAAATAACTTCTAAAAATTATTAAACTAGGATATAATAATTTAGAACGTATGTTCTGGAAATGCAAAACCAGATAAATAACATTATATCAAAATATGGGAGGGGAATTATCATTAATTAATTCTATGGTTTAAGGAGGTTAAAAGAAAATGAAGGTTCTAGCTTTACCTATAGAAATGGTTTCTTATACGGATAACAATGGCGCTATAAAGCCTATAAGGTTTAGAATGCAAGTAAATGATGAGCCTATGAAAGTTATAAAAATAGATAAAGTTATAATAAAGGATACTGAAAAATTTGCAGGCAATATTATGATTGTATTTAAGTGTCAAAGTTTAATTGAGGATGATACAAAGTTATTTGAAATTAAGTATGAACTTTCAACCTGTAAATGGATATTGTATAAGATTTAGAAGTCTCAGGTATTGAATGGAAACTTGAGAATAAATTATTATAGGCAGAGACATGAGAGAAATCTCATGTCTATTTTGTTTTTAATTTTTTAAAATAGTGTATTAAATTTAGCTCAAAATCGTATAATAAACACGACACTAAGGGAAACGGTCAATAATTGAGTTAACACTATGATATGAGAACATAGTTTGTCCTAGTGAGCTTAAATAGATGCAAGAATATTTTAAGGGAACTATTACTAGACTTTAGTAAAATGTTAATAGGGATTATAATTTCTTTATGCAATATTGTAGTAAACGGCAAAAATTGAAAGATTTAGTTTTATGGAGGGAGGATAATTATGTCAGATATATTATTTTTAGTAGTTATAGCTGCTGCGTACATAATGTTTAATTACTTTGTTAAGTGGTGCGAAGGGCAAGTTGAAGAAATTAATAATTAGTTTTAAGGAGGATTTTATATGGTTGGGCTAATAATGGTCATAATATTATTGTTTTGTTATTTATTTTATGCTCTTTTTAATCCGGAAAAATTCTAACTGGGAGGTCTATTAAATGGAAGTTATACAAATTATTATACCGTTAATTATTTTTGTTCTTATTATTATACCATTAGGAAGATATGTTTATAATGTTCTAAGTGGTGAAAAAAGTTTTGTTGATCCATTATTTAACAAAATAGATAATTTTATTTATAAGGTAACAGGAATAAAAAGAGAGGAAATGACATGGAAACAATATGCTCTAGCAATAATAATATCAAATGCAATTATGTGCATATTTGCTTATGTTATTTTAAGAATACAGAGTTTACACTTTTTGAATCCTAATAATATAAAAGCAATGAATCCAGATCTTTCTTTTAATACAGCTGTAAGCTTTATTACAAATACTAATTTACAAGGTTATGCAGGAGAATCAGGAGTATCTTATTTAAGTCAGATGGTAGTAATGACCTTCTTAATGTTTACATCTGCTGCTACAGGTTTTGCCGCTGCAGGTGCTTTTATGAGAGGAATTATAGGGCGACAGAAGACATTCGGAAACTTTTTCGTAGATATGACGCGTTTGATTACAAGAGTTTTACTTCCATTATCAATATTTGTTACAGTGATTTTAGTGTCGCAAGGAGTACCTCAAACTCTTGCTCCAAATAAAACTATAACAACAATAGAGAATAGATATCAAGATATTGCAATGGGACCAGTTGCATCCCTTGAATCAATAAAACATATTGGAACAAACGGTGGAGGATTTTTTAATGCAAATTCAGCACACCCCTTTGAAAATCCAACTCCATTTTCAAATTTAGTTGAATTACTTTCTATGATGGCGTTACCTGGATCAATCGTTATTGCTTTTGGATTAATGCTTAAGAATAAAAAACAAGGTTGGATGATCTTTATAACAATGGCAGTCTTACTTGTAATGGTGATTCCAGTTATATACATGGCAGAGAAGGCAGGAAATCCAAACTTAGCTCATGCGGGGTTAAGTCAAGCAATGGGTAATATGGAAGGTAAAGAAGTCAGATTTGGTATAGCAGCATCTGCACTATTTACTACGATTACAACTGCATTTACTACTGGAACTGTAAATACTATGCATGATTCACTAATGCCACTAGGAGGACTTGTACCATTATGGAATATGATGCTTAATGTTGTATTCGGTGGTAAAGGTGTAGGTTTTATGAATATGATGATGTATGCCATAATCACAGTATTCATTGCAGGTTTAATGGTTGGAAGAACGCCTGAATTTTTAGGTAAAAAAATAGAAGGCAAAGAGATTAAATTAATTGCACTTGCAATACTAGTGCATCCATTTATAATATTATTTCCATCAGCCGTTGCACTTACAACAAAAATGGGACTTTTCTCAATAACAAATCCCGGATATCATGGACTAACTGAAACAGTTTACCAATTTACATCCTCGGCAGCTAATAATGGATCAGCCTTTGCGGGATTTAATGGTAATACATTGTTTGCGAACACCACAACAGGTATTGTAATACTCCTTGGAAGATATTTATCAATAATAATAATGCTAGCTGTTGCAGGCTCTCTTGCATCAAAACACGCAGTACCAGAAACTACTGCTACCTTTAGAACAGATAACAGTATATTTGTAGTGATTTTAATATGTGTTGTAATAATAATAGGTGCTTTGACATTTTTGCCGGCACTTGCGTTAGGACCTATAGCAGAACATTTAATGCTAGGTCATTAGGAAGGGGCGTGGATATATTATGAGTAAGAAAAAAATTATAATGGGGGATATACTTAAAGAGGCTATTAAGGGCGCTTTTATAAAATTAAACCCCAAATACATGATGAAAAATCCTGTTATGTTTGTAGTTGAAATTGGTTTTGTTATAACTTTGTTTTTAACGTTTTTCCCACATATATTTGGTGATGCAGGGCAGAATCTTAGAGTTTATAATGGGCTTGTATCCTTTATATTACTAATTACAGTTCTGTTTGCAAATTTTGCTGAAGCAGTGGCTGAAGGACGCGGGAAAGCTCAAGCTGAAAGTTTAAAGAAATCCCGCACGGATACAATGGCAAAATTACTAGATTCAAAAGGAACCTTTAAAACAATAAGTGCTATTGAACTAAAAAAAGGAGATAGAGTTCTAGTTGAGACTGGTGATTTTATTCCAAATGATGGAGAGGTTGTTGAAGGTTTAGCATCTGTAGATGAATCTGCAATTACAGGAGAATCTGCACCGGTACTTAAGGAAGCAGGTGGTGACTTTGGATCCGTAACAGGAGGAACAAAAGTTGTTAGCGACTGGCTTAAAGTGGAAATAACAGTAACCCCTGGAGAATCATTTTTAGATAAAATGATTAAGCTTGTGGAAGGTGCTTCAAGGAAAAAGACACCAAATGAGATTGCATTAAGTACGCTACTCGTAGCTTTAACTCTAATATTCCTAATTGTTATAGTAACTTTATATCCTATGGCTACTTACTCTAAAGTTACTATACAGGTGTCTACACTTATTGCATTGCTTGTGTGTCTGATTCCTACAACTATTGGAGGACTTCTCTCAGCAATTGGAATAGCTGGAATGGATAGAGTAACAAGGTTTAATGTAATTGCAATGTCTGGTAAAGCAGTCGAGGCATGTGGCGATGTAGATACAATGATTCTTGATAAAACTGGAACAATTACTTATGGTAATAGACTTGCAGCTGAATTTATACCTGTAGGAAAGCATACGTTAGAAGACCTTAGGACGCAAGCTTTAATTTCATCCATAAAAGATACAACTCCAGAAGGTAAGTCAGTAATTGAACTTGCAAAAAAACAAGGAGTATCTATTAACGAAGTCGATTATAATGAGGCTGAGTTTATAGAGTTTACAGCTCAGACAAGAATGAGTGGTATGGACCTCTCAAATGGAGTTAAGATTAGAAAGGGTGCATCAGATTCTATAATTAAATATATAGAGGCAATGGACGGAAAAGTTCCTACAGATTTAGAAGCTGCGATAATAAAAGTTGCCAAAGCCGGTGGTACACCACTCACTGTATGTGTAGGCAATGAAATATTTGGCGTTATTTATTTAAAGGATACTGTAAAGCCCGGTCTTGCAGCAAGGTTTGCAAGACTTCGAGAAATGGGAATTAAAACTATCATGTGTACTGGAGATAATCCTCTTACTGCAGCAACTATAGCAAGGGAAGCTGGTGTAGATGATTTTGTAGCAGAATGTAAGCCTGAAGATAAAATCGATGTGATTAAAAAGGAACAGGCTTTAGGTAAGCTTGTTGCTATGACAGGTGATGGAACAAATGATGCTCCAGCATTGGCTATGGCAGATGTTGGTATTGCAATGAATAGTGGAACTACAGCAGCGAAAGAAGCAGCAAATATGGTAGATCTTGATTCAGATCCTACAAAAATATTAGAGGTTGTAGAAATTGGTAAACAACTGCTTATAACAAGAGGAGCGTTAACTACTTTTAGTATAGCAAACGACGTAGCAAAATATTTCGCTATTATTCCCGCTATGTTTGCAGCTGATATAACAAGAATGAATGTGCTAAATATTATGAGGTTATCAACGCCACATAGTGCCATACTTTCAGCTTTGATATTTAATGCTATAATAATTCCAGCTTTAATTCCCATTGCAATGAAGGGTGTTAAATATACACCAATGAAATCAGAAGCTTTACTTCGTCGAAACCTTTTGATTTATGGGTTAGGTGGACTTATTGCTCCATTTGTAGGAATTAAACTATTAGATTTAGCAGTTACACCATTACTTAGAATTCTAAACTTAGGTTAATCTTAGGCTTTATATGAGGAGAGATAGAAATGAAAGATATGCTAAAAAAATCAGTATTATTAAGTGTGGTATTGCTTGTTCTATGTGGTCTGATATATCCTCTAACGATGACTTTAATAAGTCAAGTGTTATTCAATAATAAGGCTAATGGAAGTATGGTTAGCCTTAATGGACGCGAGGTTGGTTCACAACTTATAGGGCAAAGTTTTACTAATAAAAGATTTTTTCAAGGAAGAGTTTCAAGTTCTAATTATAATACCTACACAAAAGCAGATTTGAAACCTGATAGTAAAGGTAATATTGCATATGCTGGAGTAACTTCAGGCTCTGCGAATCTTGGTCCATCAAATCCTGCATTAATGGATAGAGTAAAAAAAGATATGGTTGATTTTTTAAAAAATCATCCTGGTTTAAAAGCTGGAGATGTACCTACTGATTTACTAACAAGTTCTGCATCAGGGCTTGATCCTAATATTAGTCCAAAAGCGGCTAAAATACAGATAGCAGCTATTTCAAAAGCGACTAATATTAGTTCAAGCGATTTAAATAATATTATATTAAAAAATACAGAAGGAAAAACCTTTGGTATTTTTGGGGAACCAAGAGTGAATGTATTAAAAGTTAATCTTGAGATAGCAAATATATTAAAAAGCAATGGTAAACTTTAATAACATAAATTTTCGTTATATAATGTATAAGATGGTATTAAGAACACTTAGAAAGCCAGGCTGAAGAACTAAACAGTCTGGCTTAATTACTATAGTTGGTTTAGTGCAAACTTAAATCTATGTAAATAACGGAATTAATGAGGTAGGTGGATATTATGAAAAAAGTTTTGGTGGTAGATGACACCAAAAATATAAGAATGTTGTTAACTACATGCCTTGAGTTAAAGGGTTATGAGGTTCTTACTGCAGGCGATGGTAAGTCAGCTATAGATATAACACAGAAAGAAAAAGATAATATAGATATAATTTTTTTGGATATTAGAATGCCAGAAATGAATGGAACTGAGGTTTTAAAGATAATTCGCGATATGGGAGTTAAATGTCCTGTTATTATAATGACGGCCTACGCTACAGTAAAAAATGCGGTTGATTGTACTAAACTTGGAGCTGTAGCATACCTTCAAAAGCCATTTTCTCCGGGTAAAGTTAGTGCTATTCTTAATGAGATACTTGATTCTAAGGAAAGCCCTGATAAAAGTTTAAAGTATTTAGAGCAAGAGAACACTCTAATTTTAAAGTCAAAAAAATTACTTGAGCAGGGTAAGTTTGAAGAAGCTCATAATACTTTAAAAACGGTATTAGCAATAAATCCTTATAATAAAGAAATTTATCATTTAATAAGTGAAACAAATAGGAACATAAATAAATTTGATGAGGCCAAATTATTTAATTCTATTTATGAATTATTTAATAATGCACATATTTAAATAGAAAAAGTTTATAATTAATGATATGAATGATTCTATCAATAATGAAAATATTTAGGACGTGATAATAAATGGAAGATTACGAAAAAGGAGCAAAAGGGAAATTAAGAATATATATTGGAGCAGCTCCAGGTGTAGGTAAAAGCTATCAAATGTTGCATGATGCTAACGATATGAAAAAAGGTAACATAGACATTATTATAGGACTTATAGAAACATATGGAAGAAAAGGGACAGAAGAGCAAATAGAGAGTTTAGAGGTGCTTCCTTTAAAAGAAATAAATTATAAAGGGATTAAATTAAAAGAACTTGATATAGAGGGAGTTATAGCACGAAAACCAGAGTTTGTTATAATAGATGAATTAGCACACACTAATGTGCCTACTTCTAAAAATAAGAAACGTTTTGAAGATGTTCTAGAAATATTAGATAACGGTATAAATGTGATGACAGCAGTTAACATTCAGCACTTAGAAAGCTTAAATGATCACGTTAGTAGAATGACTGGAATTAAGGTTAAAGAAACGGTGCCAGATAAAATTATTGACATTGCTGATGAAATTAAAGTTATAGATGTATCTCCAGATTCTCTTCGTGAGAGGATAAAGGATGGAAAAGTTTATTCCCAAGATAAAATTGAAGACGCCTTACACCATTTTTTTAGAATAGGTAATTTAAATGCATTAAGAGAGCTTACTTTAAGAGAAGTTGCAAATGAAGTGGATGAAAAACTTGTAGTATACAAGAATAAAAAGAAAGTAGCAGGATTAATAGGAGCACAGGAAAAAATTTTAGTATGTGTTAATCTTAAGTTTAATGCAGAATATTTAATAAGGAGAGGTTATAGAACGGCTAAGATGCTAAAAGCAGAATTTTATGTGCTACATGCAAATAAATTATATACTAAAGGAAAAGAGGAGTTAAGGAAATTAGAAGAATTAAAAAAGCTATGTGAGAAGCTGGATGTACAGCTTAAGGTGGATATATGTAAAGATCCTGTAAAGGCTATTATTGAGTATGCAACAGATAAAAATATAACTCAGATAATAATGGGCCCATCTGCTAGAACTAGATTTAATGAAATTTTAAGAGGCTCTATAGTAAGGCGGATAATGAGGGATACAAAATATATTGATGTGCTCGTGGTTGCAGATCCTGTTCATTAAAATGTATGCCCTATTTAAGGTGGTGGTTTCTATTAAAACATTAAAAGGTAAAATAGTAACTATTAATGTGTTTTTAGTTATAGTGATAGTAATGATTGGACTTATCTCAAGCTTCAATGTGTACAGAGTAAGTGGAGAGATCGATGGTTTAATAACAAATAATTATAAGAGTATTGATGCTTCAACTAAAATGAATGAGGTAATTGAAACTCAGGATAAAGCAATTCTTGAGTATATAGCTTTTCAAAATAAAAGTTCAATAGATACTATTTATAATAGTAATGAAGAGTTCTACAAATGGCTTAATGTGGGGGGAAACAATATTTCTGAAGTTGGTGAAAAGAATGTCACTAATAAGATAAGTGATGATTATCTTATGTTTGTTAAATCTTTTTCAAATCTTCAAGACTATCAAACCACTCACTCAAGTAGTGAAAATATAATATTTTATAATTCACAAGTTTCTACATTGGTAGTTAAAGTTAAAGAGGAATTAGTGACTTTAGCAAAGCTTAATGAAAAAGCCATGTTTAATGGAAGAGATAATGCTAAAAGAAATGCATTAAATGCTCTTTATCTTATATTATCAATTTCAACCATAGCTGCAATTATAGGATTAATAATATCACTTATATATACAAATAAGTCTCTAAGGCCTATATATTTATTGACGGAAACTATAAAATCAGTAAAAGAAGGAGAAATCAATAAACAAGCGCCTGTAATAAATGAAGATGAAGTTGGGATGTTGGCTCAAGAATTTAACAACATGACAAGCAGGCTTTATGAGTTTGAACAAAGTACAACTGGAAAGTTACTATCAGAGAGAAATAAATCTATTGCAATTGTAAAAAGTATAACAGATCCATTAATAGTTTTGGATGCTAGCTATAAAATTCAACTATTGAATGATTCTGGTGAAAATATATTTGGTGTGTTAGAACAAAATATTATTAACAGTCATTTTTTAGAGACAATTAGAAATATGGAGTTATATGATTATATATTTTATGTAGTAAACAATAAAAACACTAATATTGAGAAAATAATAAGCTTTCAGGTAAATGAGGGCACTTATTTTTTTAATGTTTTAGTAACTGTAGTTAATGATAAAGAAAATAAAACTAATTCTATAGTGGTGCTTTTGAAAAATATAACTGAATATAAGCAATTAGAAAAAGTACGAACAGATTTTATAGCTACTATCTCTCATGAATTTAAAACTCCACTTACATCAATTATGATGGGGGTAGGTTTAGTACTTGAAAAGAATGTGGGGGCTATAAACGAAAAACAAGAAGAGCTTTTATATACTATAAAAGAAGAGACTGAAAAGCTTACAAATCTAGTGAGTGATCTATTAAAACTTTCCAAAATACAATCGGATAAAGCAGTATACAATATAAAAACAGGTTCTATAATTAATATTGTAGGTGAATGCGTTAAAAATTATTCAACGCAAGCAAAAAATAATGGAATTATTTTAGATAATAGTATTAAAGGTGAATTACCTAATGTAGTTGTTGATAAAGAGAAGATAACATGGGTATTGAATAATCTGGTTTCTAATGCATTAAAATATACGAACACGGGCGGGATAATAGTTATAGGTGCTTTTATAGCTGGAGAAAAAATGAAGGTTTTTGTTAAGGATAACGGCACGGGAATTCCTAGAGAATATCATGAGAAAATATTTGAAAAGTTTGTTAAAATAAGTGCTTATGATACAGAATTTCTAAGTTCAGGTATAGGGCTTTCTATAGCAAAAGGAATTGTGGAGGCACATGGTGGAACCATTTACTGTGAAAGCGAAGTTAATAAAGGAAGTACATTTATATTTACATTACCTGTGGAAAAATAAATTAATTAGTTAATATAAAGTGATAAATCAGCAAAGAAAGGGTATTACATATGAACTTAAATTAGATAAAATATAGCTAAAAATGATGATACTACATTATTAAATGATGAGGAAAAAAGTTATAGATGACAAAAGACTAACATAAGAATAAATTCTTGTGTTAGTTTTTTGTTTGTTTAATTGAGCACAAAATTTCATTGTGTCATATATATTGAATGAAAACACAATGAAGGGAGTGATTAACATGGCAAAATTATGTTTTGATTATGGACATGGAGGAGAAGATGGTGGCGCTTGCTATAAGGGAAGAAAAGAAAGTAATGATGTATTAAGTTTAGGAAAGGCTGTAGCAGCAGAGATTAGGAGGTGTGGAATTACTGTAAATGAAACGCGTTCAAGTGATTCTACGATAAGCCTTGTGGAAAGAAGCAACTTTGAAAATAGGAACGAATATGACTATTTTATATCTTTTCATAGAAATGCTTATGAGCCAGAGAAAGCTAAAGGCGTTGAAACTTATACTTATTTAAATCCAGGAGCAAAGTCTAAGGGGTTAGCGGAGGGAATACAAAGTAATCTTGTAGCTTTGGGTTTTGTAAACAGAGGAGTTAAAGCAGCTAATTTTCATGTATTAAGAGAAACTAAAGCACCGTCTGTGCTAATTGAAGTAGGGTTTATTGATAATACGGGTGATAATAATTTATATAATGATAAAAGAGATGAAATTATAAAGGCATTAGCAAAAGCTATTTTGGCGAAGGTTGGTGTTAAGTATGTTGAACCTTCAGTACCAACGCAAACAACAAGTGGACAAACTCTTTATAGAGTTGTGGAAGGTTCTTATTTAGTAAGAGGAAATGCAGAAAATCAAGTTCGAAAATTAAAAACAGTAGGTGTAGATGCAAAAATAATAATTTTTAAATAGCGTATTAAACATACCAAGTAGATAGTTTAAATAACTATTTACCTGGTATATTTTTGTTTGAATTCTATAGAATTTTTTTATAATACTATAATTGATAGGGTATATATTTATATGAAGTTAGGAATACTATAAATAGTATGAAAGGAAGGGACTCTAATGTTTAAATTTTTTAAAAAAAGAATGTTGACACTCAGCTTAATAAGTTTGAGTATTTTTTTAGGTTGCGTAGGAACAATAAGTGTTATGGCTGAAAAAAATAACACTGAGATTAAACAGGAAACAATTCAAATCGGATACAAAAAAGATAATAATATAGTGAAATATTCGGTTATTAATAGTAAGCGTGATAATCCATCTAATTATAAAATATCCAAAGAAAAGGGTTTGAAAATTGTAATATCTAAAATAAAACTTGAACCGGGACTACATATTCTTTATGACTCAGAAAGAAGTATTAAAGGTGAAAATTATCATTTATATACGGTAAATACAGATGAATATACAGTTGATGAATATGCTTATTGTGTTGATGTAAATAGTGGTAAGTTATTTAAATGCTTAAAAGATATGACTCTTTTGCCCAAAAAATAAAAATAAGCTGATGTACATAATCTGTTGAAACATGAATAATATTTGCTCCAATTTCATTTTCACCAGTAATTGACTACACTATAGCTCTTTATTTAAATATTCACCAGAGGTTATATTATTCATCCACTCTTCATTTTGTAAATACCAGTTAATTGTTTTCTCTACTCCTATTTCAAAGGGAGTTTCTGGATGCCAACCTAATTCTTGTACAATCGGTTTGGGGCCTATACTATATCGCATGTAATGACTTTTTTTATCTTCCACATAGGTAATAAGCCTTTCGGTAATTTCTTCGTCACTGTTTTTATTTGTATAATTTATAACCTTTTTTACAACTTGTATGTTAGTTCTTTCATTATGGTCGGCATCTAGAATAGATATTGTGCCTAACACGTTAGTTTTAACACAAATTTTAGGAGCACTTATACTTTCGTATACCTGGGTTTCTGCTTCAAAGTTTACTACATAGTCAATATCATTTTTAGAAAATATGTTATTAACTAATTGCTTATCGCATATATCTCCGTGAATAAAAGTATAATTTATATTGTTTTTTATCCTTTTAAATTATCTGAATTGCCTGCACTAGTTAATTTATCTAAATTTATTATTTTTATATCTGAATAT
>DHIM01000016.1:7787-8060 GCA_002403785.1 Clostridium sp. UBA4746 | reverse complement strand
CTGAATATTTATTAAACATATAGTAAATAAAATTTGAGCCTATAAATCCTGCTCCACCAGTTACTAAATAAGTTTTCATCAATACTTATGCTCCTTTATATTAGAATAATACATTTTTACCGTCATATAAGATATAAACCTCCTAAAATAGATTTACATTATATAATATGCTGTACTTTTAAATAGGGAGCATATTAAAAAATAAATTAATGAGTTTTGAAATATGTTTTTACTGTGATGATTAAATTAGTTGTCGAAAAATGTTGAAATGTA
>DHIM01000016.1:0-7629 GCA_002403785.1 Clostridium sp. UBA4746 | reverse complement strand
TGTCGAAAAATGTTGAAATGTAATGTTATCAATGTTTCTTTTTTTAGAAAGAATATTCTAAATTTTCGTAAAGAGTTAGAGTAGTGTGATTTTAAATAATACAAGTAGTTTAATGGAGGGTGATAAATATGTCAGAAGAAAAAATATTTACAAGTATTCAAGCTAAAGAAATTGGTGAATCGATTGGAATAGACTGGAGCAAATTTAATATAGAACAATTTAGGATAGGAATGATGGTTGAACTTGAACATGGCAGAATAGAGCCTGATACAAATGTTACCAATAATGACCCAGTAGTTACAGGCAAAATAGCACTTGCACATTTGGCAGAATACCCTGACTACTATACTAGACTTGAAAAAATGGAAAATGAAGCAGAGAAATTTTGGGATAAAAAACTTGAAAAAGACGTAAGTCATAAAATAATATATACTGGTGAAAATGATGAAGAGGTTTTAAATTGTGAAGGAAAACCTTGTAATTTTGTATATAATGATATAAAAACAAAAGACGAATAAAATTTTCTTGTTATAATGAAGCAAATAAGTATGTCAGAAACATAATAGAAAGCTATAAACATGTGTAAAAGATAAAGAAATAGCTGTAGTAAAAGTTGATTTTGCTACAGCTATTTCTTTATTTGACTCTATTAATAGTCGTCAATTGATAGCTAGAAGTAGAATCAATATATTGAAATGTATACACAAAATTAGAAGTTTTATTAGAAGAAGTACCATCTTTAGCTATAATGTTATATACCTCAGAAGTTGTTATACTTCCAGACTTGTTATCATCACTAATGTTGTATTTCGTAATATTAGTAGATAGAATCTCTTCCTTTATTCCATTTGAATATGTAGTCGGTATAAATGATTGTTGGGCTTTATATAGATTACTTCCAGAAGTTACGTAAGGATCAATTAGTGAAATATTATTAGTATTAACAGCCATTACAAAATAAGAAGCATAGTTTGATAAAAGATCTTTTAACTGAGTTTGAACATCATTTAAATCATTGGTAGCATTCTCAAAACCTAGATAGAGTTCTGTATCTCCAGTCGCAACTGTATATTCTTCACTTTTAAGTGTTCTACCATTTTCTATATATGTAGCATATATTTTTGAAGAACTTTCTATTGGCCCAAATTGAGTAGCATCTTTAACCCTTACATTAGTGTCTTTCCCATTAACATAAATCTCAGCGTCAGGATTATCAGATGTTATATTTAAATAATTCATATCATCAAATACACTCAATTCTGTCATATCATTATTAGCAGATACGAGATCCACAGGATAAGACTTATTTAAAGTAACGTATTTACCCGTATAATTAGCTAAAATTGAATAATTACCAGGAATGTAGGGACCAAATTCTTTGGTGGGATTGGCGGTATCACTTTTACCTATTTGGATATTGTTAATTGAATAAGTAACATCTTTAATTGTAGATGTAATTTTAACAGAAGAGGGTTTAATGTTTATTTTGTATTTTGGAAAAATCAAAAAGTTTTTCCCGTCTTTTGCTAAAGTAAGTGTATTACGTGATTTTGTGCTAAGGTTTTTTATATCCTTAGGACTAAGGGCATCATCCTTTAAATTTCGCATAACTTCACTAAGATATGCAGGAGTACTTTTGAAATAAGATAGTAAGGGTGCGATGCTTTTACTATCTACTTTAAGGTTGGGCTCATCAGAGTATATTATAGTTGCTAAATCAGAGGCGTTATTTGAAGCAACATCTTTTTCAAATCTCGTTACAAGTTTACTCGGATCAGATAAAGAATTACCAATTTTAATAATAACTATTAAGGATATTATTAAAACTGCAATTAATACTATAACTAGTTTAGAGTTTTTCGATATTTTAGTATTAGAAGTACTAGTTTCTACAGGTGTAATTGTAGGTGAATTATTGTCTTCAATTGATTTAATGTCGGTAGTTGTTTCTTCTCTTAAGTCATTACCACAATAAGAGCAAAAAAGTTTTTCATTTGTAATTTCATTGCCGCATTTAGTGCAAAATTTCAATTTGAGTCCTCCAATCTTTTGTTATTAATTAAATGAAGAGTTATTATATAAGTTAATTGTTGTCTTAATTACATCTACTAAATTAGAAGAAATAAAATTTTTAAGTGCCATATAATATGCTACAAAAGCGAGTAAAGAAGATATAGACACAAGTAAAACGCATAAATCTGATTTTATTTGTAGACGTTCTTTAACCATAATAGCTAAGGTTGTAATAGCTATTAATGCACCTAAAATAGAAAAACCTATTCCTAAGTATAAAGATAAATAAGAAAATAGAATAGAAATAATTTCACAAGTTAAAATAGGTAAAGTAGAGATTAACACAGTTTTAAATATTGTAAATGGTGTGCATTTTGATTTTATTATTATACTTATGCCTAAATATAAAAAAATGAATAATACCAATACACCTATTAAGTATATAATACAATTGCTAATAAATATTTGACCATAGGGTATAGTAATTAAGGATTTATATTGATCAATAGTTTTATTCAAATATAACAAGTTATCAGAAGTGAAATCAAAAGGTGAACTTGATCCAAATGAACTGGCTAGTGAAGATAAATACAAAAGATATTTTGAAACAATTGTTTGTAAATTGCTAAAAATTTGATTAGTTCTCCAAATTCCAAGTATACCTTGAAGTAATGCTAGAATAATGGTTATAGTGATAATAGAGTTCTTTTGAGCATTGTCTACAAATTCAATACCACCAGAAACAGGATTTAATGCTGAACGTTTTAAAGTGCTACTTATTTCAGAAAAGTTGATTTGATTTGTTATCGATTTAACATGTTCAAATGCACTTTCTACTTTTTCTGTATTTTGATTTTGACCTAAGGTTTGATTTATCTTCGCTCCATAATCTGGACAATATAAGTCAGCCTTTTCGATTTTACAACCACAATTGCTACAATATGACATAGTGATCCCCCTAAATTGACTTTGTAAATTACTATTAGTTCTATTATTGCACATAACATATATTCGATGCAGAGTTTAATATTCCTTCATATATTATTAAAATAATTTTATTTAATACCGGACATTGTTTCCATAAGTAGTATAATCTTGAAAAATCAAATAAAGTTCTGTATCCTCATTTGAAACTGAATATTCTTCACTTTTAAGTGAGATCCCACCTGCTACGTAGGTTGCATATATTTTTGAAGAACTGTCTATTGGTCCAAATCTCCTAGCATCCTTAACCTTCACATTAGCATCTTTTCCGTCAACAAAAATTTCAGCATTGGAATAATCAGAGGATATATTTAAATATTTCATATTATTTAATACATTTAGTTTTGTTATACCATTATTATTTGATACAAGATTCAAATGATAAAGTTTATCTAAAGTAACGTATTTGCCTTTATACTTAGCCGAAATTGAATAATTTCCAGGAATATATGGCCCAAATTTTTTGGAAAATTTATCTGTATAGCTTTTACCTATCTGAGTACCATTAATTGAAAAAGTAACATCTTTAACTGCAGTTGTTATATCAACAAAACATGGCTTAATGATTATTTTGTAATTATGCAAAAATAGCATAAAATTTTCTTTACTAGTTAAAGTTAGTATATTGCTTGTTGTTATATTAAGGTCATTAATACTTTTAGGGATAATGGCATCATTCTTTAAATCTTCAATAACTTTATTATAATATGTTGGATTGCTTTTAAAGGAAGATAGTAATGGTGCAATGCTTTGACTATCTACTTTAAGTTTAGCATCATTAGTGTATAGTATATGGACTAGATCAGAAGCATTATTTGAAGCTACATCTTTCTCGAATCTTGATACAAGCTTATTAGGGTCAGTTAGTGAATTGCAAACATTAATAAAAGCAACTACTAATATTAATACAACTGTAAATAACAAAACCAATGCTTTTACTTTTTTAGATGATTTTAAATTAGATTTAAGATTTTCGTCAGGGGAAATAGTAATTGAATTGACGACTTGATCTGATCCAGATTCATTAATAAGTGCACTAATAGGCTCACTAATAGGTTCATTAGTAGAATCACTAGTAGGGTCACTAATAGTTTCATTAACAGGTTCGCTAATAGATTCATTAGTGGGTACAATAGGTACATTAGCAGTTTCATCAATATAATCATTAGGAGTATCATTAGCCGATTCAAGAACAGGTTCGCTAATGGTTTCATTAATAGTTTCTTCTCTTAAGTCATTACCACATCGAGTGCAAAAAGAACTTTCTTTCTTAATTTTATTTCCACAATTAGAGCAGTATTTCAATTTTAGTCCCCCAATCCTATATTAACAATTCAATGAAGAGTTATTATGTATTTTAACTATGAATATGTTCCACATTCAAGAATTATGCTACTGGTAAGTAGGTTCTACTAGATGAATGGCTTTCAATTTTATAAATTCTATGAAGAGATAGGCTCAACGCTGATAGTTGAACCTATGGTATAATAGAATAATAAATTTTACTATTATAGTTGGAGGTGGTGCAGATGTCTAGTGTCATAAAGGAAGACTCAGAAAAAGGAATTAAAGACATTCTAATAGATTTAATTTCTGTGCAAAGCGATACAGGAACACCACTTGAGAAGGACATTGAGAACTATATCTATATGTGGTTACAAGAGTTAGATTATTTCCAAAAGAATGCAGCAAACTTTGGGAGTTATCCACTTAAGAATGATCCATTAGAAAGGTCTGTAGTCTGGGGGTTAATTAAGGGAAATGGCAGAAAAACTGTTATACTTCTTAATCATCATGATGTTGTAGATTCTAATGATTATCAAAATTTAAAAGATTATGCTTACCGTCCTGACTTATTGGAAGAAATGCTTAAAAACGTTGAATTAACAAATGAGGTTAATGATGATCTAATAAGTGGAGAATGGATTTTTGCAAGAGGGGCCGCGGACATGAAAGCGGGTATTGCAATTCAGTTGTCACTTATTGAACAATTTTCAAAAAAACAAAATATGAATGGTAATATTCTGTTTGTATCGGTTGCGGATGAGGAGTCCTTGTCATTGGGGATGAGACTAAGTGCTGGATTGCTAGAAAAAATTAAGAATAAGTTTGATTTGGAATATACTATTTTAATTGATTCAGAGCCACACCAAAAAACGGAGAACAATGAAGGCGTTTTTCACACAGGTTCTGTTGGTAAATTAATGCCAGTCGTCTACGTAAGGGGTAAAAAGACGCATATTGGTGATATTTTTCAAGGGTTTAACCCAATTCTATTATTATCACAAATTGTAAGTGCAACGGAACTTAATCCGAATTTCTCAGATATTGTAGAAGACGAAGTATCACCACCACCATCCTGGAGTTTTTTTAGAGATGGTAAAAAATGCTATGATGCCTCTATACCCGAATATGCAGGTGGATATTTTAGTGTTTTAACCCTGAAGCGAACACCGAATATAATACTTGACCAGTTACTCGAAATATCTAAACAAGCATTTGAAAACGTCATATGCCAGATGAATAGTAACTACAGTAGATATTTAAAAAAGATTAATAAAACCCAACATATTTTGCCATGGAAGAGCAATGTTAAAACTTTTGCACAAATATACAATGATGCTATTGAGCAATCTGGGGATGAATTTCTTAAGGATTATCGCTCAACTATTAATAAACTAAAGGTGGACATAAAAAATAACATTATTAGTATCCCAGAAAGTAGTCTGGCTATAATTGGTAAAACATTAGAATATATATCGGATAAAACGCCTTTGATAGTCATAGCATTTTCTCCACCTTATTATCCTCATGTTTCAATTAATGATTTTAAACAATTAGATAAAAGCGTATCAGGAATTGAAAAAGTTATAATTCAAATTGCAAGTGAAGTATGTAATGAAACTTATTGTAAAAGAAGCTATTTCATGGGCATTTCTGACATGAGTTATACAGCCTTGAATGAAAGCGAGAAAATAATACCGCATATACAATACAATATGCCTCTTTGGAAAAACATGTATGACATCCCATTTGAGACAATAAAACGATTATGCATTCCTAGTATAAATATAGGACCTTGTGGAAAAGACCTACATAAGTTTACAGAAAGAGTTTTAGAAAAAGATGTAATAAGACAGACTCCCCAAATAATAGCAAATGTTATTAAGCATGTTTTAAAAAATGATTAATATTACCTATAACTTAGTTGTTATTAGAGTAATTTAGTAATAGGTAATTATATTAAATTAGGAGGAACAAAATGAATAGGAACAAAAGAGATGTTAAAGAAGTAATTGAAAAATCTGATGGACTTGATAGACGTATGTCAGGAAGACAAATTCAGATGTACGCAATTGGTGGAACAATAGGAACGGGTATCTTTCTAGCTTCTGGAAATGTTATTCATACAGCAGGTCCAGGGGGGGCTGTAGTAGCATATTTGGTTGGAGCAATAATGATGTATTTAATGATGTCCTGTCTTGGTGAGCTTACAGTAGCGATGCCAGTTTCAGGAAATGTACAAGCTTACGCAACAGAATTCATTAGTCCGGCAATGGGATTTACCTCAGGTTGGATGAAATGGATTAGCTGTGCCGTTACAGTTACTGCACAAGTAGTTGCTTCATCTATTATAATGAAAAATATTTTTCCAAATGTTAATTCTCTAGTTTGGGTAGTTTTATTTACTATAATGCTAGCGACTCTTAACCTTCTTCCATCTGGTAATTTTGGAGAAACTGAGTTTTGGTTTGCAAGTATTAAAGTAATAGCTATAATATTATTTGTTATTACTGGAATAGGCATAGTTACAGGTTTCATTGGTGAAAAACCTATTGGATTTACAAATTTTGTTGCTGATGGCGGAGCGTTTCCTAATGGGTTTAAGGCAATTATAGCTTCATTATTAACTGCAATTTTTGCATTTGGTGGGTCAGATATTATCGCGAATGCAGCTGGTGAAAGCAAAAATCCTGAGATTGAAATGCCAAAGGCTATAAGAGGATTTGTAATTATGATAACTTTATGCTATGTGGCGTGTATTATTTTAATTGGATGTGTTCTTCCTTGGAGGGAAGCAAATCTTGCTGGAAGTCCATTTGCATATATGTTCAAAAGTGCGGGAGTAAGTTCAGCTTCAATTTTAGTTAACGTGATTGTTGTAACTTCAGCATTATCATCGGCTAATTCATTTTTACATGCAAGTGTAAGAACTCTTTGGTCACTTGCAAAACATAACCAGGCCCCTAAGATACTAGCAAAGACAAATGCTAAAAAGGTTCCTATATTTTCTCTTGTTATTTCATTAGCTTTTGCAGCATTTGCAATTGTATCAAGTTTTGTAGCAGCAGGTACAGTATATCTTTTTCTTATATCTTTACTAGCTAGTTTAGATATATTTATCTATACTATTGATTGTATATGTCAAATGCGGTTTAGAAAACGATATATATCTGCAGGTAATAAAGTTGAGGATTTAAAATATAAGACTTTATTTTATCCGATTACTCCAATTGCAGCAATAATATTATATTTAGTAGTAGTAATAGCTATGTTATATGATCCTATAGAAAAACTAGCTATATATTTTGGAGTTCCATCTATTCTAATATTATATATAGGGTATATAAT
>DHIM01000171.1:14513-14920 GCA_002403785.1 Clostridium sp. UBA4746 | reverse complement strand
CTGAGACGAAAACCTTGCTAAAAAATAACCTTAATGAAATAGTAGATTTAATTGAAAAATCAAAAGGTAATAATGTGGATCCACCAAAAATACTTGATGTACTACAAAAACTAACTACTCAAGTTAATGAGGTAAGGGGAGATTTTAGTTTATTAAAAGTAATTAACGAAAAACCTACTGTGGAAGACAAACCCTCTGTAGATTTAAATAAATCTTTAGATAACAATAAATTAAGTTCCAAGGTAATAAATTTTGTAGAGGTAGCTATTGATGCACTAAAACAAAATGCGGATAAACCGTCAGAACAATTGGTAGGGAATGATAAATCCACTGAAAAAGTTGCACAAATTCAGCAAGTATTACAATCTTTGAGCTTTATGCTTGAAAGTGTAGAAAGAGCAACCACC
>DHIM01000171.1:12725-14326 GCA_002403785.1 Clostridium sp. UBA4746 | reverse complement strand
GTTAATGAGGTAAAAGGAGATTTAAGCTTATTAAAAGCAGTTAATGAAAAACCTACTGTGGAAGACAAACCTTCTGTAGATTTAAATAAATCTTTAGATAACAATAAATCTTTAGACAATAATAAATTAAAATCTAAGGTAATAAATTTTGTAGAGGTAGCTATTGATGCACTAAAACAAAATACAGATAAACCGTCAGAACAATTGGTAGGTAATGATAAATCCAATGAAAAAGTGGCGCAAATTCAGCAAGTATTACAATATTTGAGCTTTACGCTTCAAAGTGTAGAAAAAGCGACAACTACTAATAATGGCAAAAATGAACTTAATTCTATTAACTTGGAACAATTAGTAGGAGTAGAAAAGTTACCACCTGAGACGAAAACATTGCTGAACAATAGAATTATTGAAATACTAAATTTGATTGAAAAATCGAAAGGTAATGACGGTTCTTCTACTCAAATAAGTGATGTACTACAAAAATTATCTACTGAATTACAGGATGTAAAAGGTGATTTGAAATTATTAAAAGTTATTAATTATCAAGCTTTTAGTGGAAGTAATGATGACAAATTACTAAAGCATAGCACAAGGTCAACCTCTGAAATTACTCCTATAAATCTAAAACAGAGTTCAAGTGATGCAAGGCAAGATAACAAATCTTCAGGAAATAAGTCTTTCGAGGATAAATTTCTTAATAATTTGCTTGGGCAGGATAAGGATGAAACGAAAATATCAAAAGTAGTTAATTTTATGAGTCAATTCGAAGTTGTAAAGACTGCAGATACAACTAAAGTAGGAGTGTCTAATATAACAATTAATAAAAATAATTTTGAAGTAGACGTAATCAAAAATATAAAATTTATGGAAATTAATAATATTAAGGATTTAATAGTAAAAATGAATCCTAAGGAACTTGGAGAAATAACAATTAAGCTTACTATGGAAAGTGGAATCATGAAGGCCAATATTTCTGCTCAAAATAAGGACACCTATAATTTGCTAAATCATAATATTCAGGACATTAGTGATAGGTTGAAAAATATGGATATTAAAATCCATAGCTTAGATATAAATATATATGAGGATTCAACATTTTTTAGTAAGGATTCCAGTGGGAGAAATAACAATTCCAGACAAAATAATAACTCAAAAACAAATACTGATTTAACTGATTTAGAAGAAGATATTTCTATAACTAATAAGTATGTTATAGAGGAAAATCAGGTGAATAAATTTGTTTAATTATCTACAAATACGAATAAGAGTTTAAGGGGTGATAAAAATGGCAACTGCTGTGACGACTGCTTCAAATGCAGAACAGGCAAGTTTAGCTAGGGCAACTAGCAGAGGAACCGCTATTGTAAAGAAAGGGGATGGACTGGACCAAAATTCATTTTTAAAAATACTTTCTTCGGAACTTTCAAACCAAGATCCAACTAATGCTAAGGACGGTACAGAATTTGTAGCTCAAATGGCACAATTTGCATCTATGGAACAAATGAGCAATTTAAATAGCACCATGACTTTCGCAAGCTCATCATCTTTAGTGGGTAAGTTGGTAGCTTTTAGTAGTTATGATGATAAAGGAGTACAATATA
>DHIM01000171.1:11622-12664 GCA_002403785.1 Clostridium sp. UBA4746 | reverse complement strand
TGATAAAGGAGTACAATATGGAGGCACTGTCCAGGCAGTTTATAAAGATTCAGGGGCAACCTATATAGCTGTAAAATTGGCAGATGGGACTACAAAAGATTTCCCGGCTGATACTTTATCAGATGTTATAGATGTGCCTGATACTAAATTAGAGTCTTCAAGTGTTAATACTGCATTCGCGGCGGCTATAGGGTTAATGAATAAACAAGTTGAGACTTCAGCGTTAACTGATGGCAAAAAATATTCAGGAATTGTTAAGAGTGTATCAAAAGACGCTAATGGGATTAAGTTAACTATTTCTTATCAAGAAAATGGTGCAGAGGTCACTAAGGATATAAGATATGATGACATTTCAAAAGTAAGTTGAAAAAGTAATTAATTAAGATGGTAAGGTGATGCTAAATATGTCTTACAGAGTGGTGAACGGTAAACTATACTCAACAAAAGACTTTATTGAGTATTCAAATGTAGGCTCTCAAAATAAAAGGGAAAAAGTTAATAAAGAAGAAATCGCTAATAAGGATAAAAGTACCTTTAACAAAATTTTAGATATAAAGATAAGAAAAGAAGAATGTTTTACCATATCTTCTCATGCAGCGCAAAGGCTTAATAGTCGTAACATTGATTTTAATGATGATGATATGAAAAAGATTAATGAAGGAATAAATATGGCAGATAGTAAAGGTGTGAAACAATCTTTAATATTATATAAGGATGTGGCCTTAATTACTAGTATTAAAAATAGGACTATAATAACAGCAATGGGAAAAAATGAAAGTCAAGGAAAAATAATAACCAATATAGATAGTGTAGTTATGATATAAGCTGGACCTTATTAGGAAGCTTAACTTTGTTGAATGACTGATGCAAAGTGATAAATAAAAAAATTATAATTGCAGTTCAACCATATTGAAATACAATCAAAAAATAAAAAAGTGGAGGTATTATTATGTTAAGATCATTTTATTCAGGGGTAAGTGGATTGAAGGTAAATCAGGTAAAGTTGGATGTTATAGGAAATAATATAGCTAATGTAGGGACT
>DHIM01000171.1:11023-11532 GCA_002403785.1 Clostridium sp. UBA4746 | reverse complement strand
TATAGCTAATGTAGGGACTACAGCTTTTAAAAGTTCAAGAGTTAGGTTTAAAGATATGGTAAGTCAAAATGTTACTGAGTCTGCAGCTCCTGGAATAAGTCAAGGTGGAGTTAATCCAAAGCAAGTAGGCCTTGGAGTACAGATTTCAGGAATAGATACTATGGTAGGTCAAGGTATGATGCAGCCAACATCTAGAAATCTAGATGTTGCTATGGATGGTGAAGGATATTTAATGTTGGCTAAAGGAACAGTACCTGCTACAAATGCTGGTGGCGTAACGTTAAATCCGGATAGTACAATAAATACTAGTAACGGAATGAGTTTATCTTACACAAGAGACGGTGCTTTAACTTTAGATAATAATGGAAATTTATTAAATTCAGATGGACTAAGGGTTATGGGATATGCTATTAAGGGCGGCGGGAATACTAGTTTAGATTACGTTGCTGGGAAGCCTACGCTAAGTTATGTTGATGCAAATAGTGCTTTAACCCCGGACACAACTCTTT
>DHIM01000171.1:0-10897 GCA_002403785.1 Clostridium sp. UBA4746 | reverse complement strand
ACTCTAATCCCTCTTGTTATACCGGAAAAAATTACAGATCCTAATGATGCAACAAAAACTTTAAGAATCACAACTTTTTCTATAGAAAAGGATGGATCAATTAAAGCTGTTTTAGAGGATGGTAAAGTATCAGTTCTAGGGCAAATTGCTGTAGCTTCCTTTAAAAATCCTGCTGGTTTATCTAAGGTTGGAGGGAACACATATGAAAGTACCTCTAACTCAGGGTTGTCTGTAGTTAGATCAGGAATAGGAGCGACTACTGACAACAGCAGTGGATACGGTGATATGCTTCAAGGAATGCTAGAAATGTCAAATGTTGACTTAGCTGAGCAGTTTACAGATATGATAATTGCACAAAGGGCCTTCCAAGCGTCGGGTAAGTCAATTACCACAGGAGATGAAATATTACAGGAGTTAATAGGTCTAAAGAGATAGTATTTGACCTGAATTTTAAAATTTGTAATAATTCTCGAATGCTCTAAGTATTTGAGAATTATAACAAATTACTTTTACCTTAAAGTACAGATCAGATCATAGGAGGGCCCATGATAAAACTTACAGGCTTTAATAAAAAAATGTTTATACTAAACGCAGAAGTTATAGAAAAAATAGAAATAATGCCAGAAACATTAATAACTTTAATAAATGGGAAAAAATACATTGTTACTGAGAGTACAGAGGAAGTAATTGAGAAGATATTAAAGTATAAAAGGAAGATATTTGCTGGTGATTTGTAGGGGGCAATGGCATGGAAAAACAGGATATTTTGACCAGTGTTGGTATTGTAGCAGGGTTTGGGCTCACCTTTTGGGGAATGGCCTCTGGGGGAACAAATTTATTGCTTTAAATAGAAGAGTTAATATTTTAATTGTTGCAAGTCAAAAGGGGGACATTACAAAATGAGCGAAAAACCAAAAAAAAAAAAGAATGGTCTTAGTAAAGTTATTATAATTCTTTTATTATTAATTGTAGTTGGTGGCGTAGCCTTTGGGGGCATGTATTTCTTTGGCAACAAATCGTCAACAACTGCTTCTAAAACAGTGGCAGTTACTGAGCTAACTTATTCATTAGATGAATTCTTAGTGAATTTAATAGATGATGGTGAATTAACATATCTTAAGGTTACCGTTTACATTGGGTATGAAGAAAATGCGAAATTAACAACAGAACTGGAAACACAAAAGCCAGTTATTAGGGATATAGTTAACACTTATATGAGATCAAAGAAAAGCTCGGACTTTAGTGCTACAGGGGTTAATACTATAAAAACCGATTTAATAGAAAGAATAAATCCGGTTTTAACAAAAGGTAAAATTTCACACATGTATTTTAATAGTATTGTGATAAGTAGGGGATAAAATGATAGATGGAGAGTTTTGGTTACTAATTTTTAAAATCATAATATTTTTACCTTTTATATTATTTATATTATATTTATCATTAAGGTATGGTGGGAGTAAACTTCGTAAATTGCAAGATGGTAGATATATGAAGGTATTAGATAGAATTGCTTTATCTAAAGAAAATAGTATTGTAATTGTAAAAATGGGTGAAAAGGCATATGCAGTATCATCCAGTACAAAGGAAATTAATATTTTATTTGAATTACCTAAAGAGGAAATTCTTCATATTGAAAATACTAAAGAGCTACCTCAGTATGAAGATATGAAGGAATTATTTAAAAAACATATTTTGAAGAAGGAAGTAAAAGATGAAAAGAAAAAATAAAAACTTGTTTATTTTTGCTTTAGTTATGCTAATAATTGGGATAGCTACAATAAAAGTTGCAAATGCGACTCCACAGACACTACCTATACCTAAAATTAACATATCAGTTGATAATGCCAATACACCCAAAGAATATGTTGATAATATTAAGTTATTATTACTTCTTACAGTACTTACTCTATTGCCTTCAATCATTATTATGACTACTAGTTTTGTAAGAATAATTATAGTGTTATCTCTATTTAAAAATGCTATAGGTCTTCAACAAGCAATACCTAAAGAAGTTATAATTGGACTTGCTCTATTTTTAACATTTTTCACTATGGCTCCAACCTTTTCAAAAGTGAACAGCGAGGCTTTAACTCCATATTTGAACAATAAAATAACTCAGCAAGTTGCTATTGATACAGGATCGAAGCCTATGAGAGATTTTATGCTTAGGCAGACTAGAGCGAAGGATTTAAAACTTTTTTTAGATGTTGGAAAATTACAAGATACAGTTAAGAATGAAGTTGATTCAAAGGGGAAGGTAATACTTACAAATGGAAAACCTAAAGTTACCTACGATAATGTTCCTCTTTATGCGGTTGTTCCGTCTTTTTTAATAAGTGAACTAAGGCGGTCTTTTGAAATGGGATTTTTGTTATTTATACCATTTATTATTATAGATATAGTTACAGGTAGTATTCTTATGGCTATGGGAATGATGATGTTACCACCAGTTATGATTTCTCTTCCATTTAAATTATTGTTATTCATTATGGTTGACGGATGGAATCTATTGGTAAAATCATTAATTATGAGTTTTAGTTGAGGTGAATTAAATGACAGAGAGTATTGTATTAACTGTGGTAAAAGATGCTATTCAAACAGCAATGTTAGTATCTGCTCCTATTTTATTAGTAGCTACTTTAGTAGGGCTAATAATAAGTATATTTCAAGCTACTACTCAAATTCAAGAGCAAACATTAACCTTTGTGCCAAAATTACTCGCTGCGGCACTAATTGGATTGTTAATGGGCAGCTGGATGCTTCATATAATGATTGATTTTACAACTAGAATTTTTGGAATTATCGCTAACATGGGAGGCTAGGTGGAAATGCATTGATTAATACTGCTTATTATTTAGGTTTTATCATGGTACTTTTAAGAATATCATCATTCTTTATGGGTATACCAATTTTCTTTCCTAAGTCTACTCCTGCCATGGTTAAAGTTGGATTTTGCTTTGTTTTTACTTTTATAATTTTGCCAGGTGTTAATTATGGAAATGTGAATTTAATTACAAGTAATGCAACGCTTATAATATTTTGTATTTCAGAGGTTGTTACGGGCTTAATACTAGGTTACATAACCAAGTTTTGTTTTTTCTCAGCACAAATGGCGGGGCAGCTTATGGATTTTCAAATTGGATTTTCCATGATGAGCATGTTTGATCCCATATCAAATGAGAACGTTACTTTGCTTGGAAATTTACTTTACTGGATAAGTATGGTTATGTTTTTCGTCGTGGACGGTCACCATATGTTAATAAGGGCTATTATTAATTCTTTTAGCGTTGTTGAGATTGGAAAGTTTATACTTACGCAAGGTACGGCTATGATGATGGTAAGCATTTTTATACAGTTCTTTTCACTTGCATTAAAAATAGCAATACCTATTATTTTAATAATTATTATAACAGATTTAAGTATAGGATTAGTATCAAGAACAGTACCACAGTTAAATGTTATGATATTAGGTATGCCAATAAAAATATTAATAGGACTCAGTTGCTTTTCTTTAGTACTGCCAGCTGTTGTAAATTTAATAGTGAATTCTTTTTACACTATTCCAGATATAATTAAAGGGTTTTATAAGGTGATACCTTTACTGATTTTTGTTTCAGCAGATAGTGGTGAGAAAACAGAAGATGCTACTCCTAAAAAGAAAAGTGAATCAAAGAAAAAAGGGCAAGTAGCAAAAAGTAAAGAGTTATCGTCTACAGTTACACTGCTAACAGTAACAATACTTATGATTACGTTAGGAACGTATACACTAGATAATTTAAAAAATGTACTTATCCTTTTTTTAAATAATTATTTAACGATTACATTTAATGAGAATACTTTTAAAACTTTGCTTCTTGTTTCATTGATGAAATTTGGGATTATAATATTACCAATTGTGATTCCTATTATGCTAATGGGAGTGGTTGCAAGCTTAATGCAATCTGGCTTTATATTTACAAATGAACCACTTAAACCTGATTTGAAAAAACTAGACCCTATAAGTGGATTTAAGAAAATTTTTTCAATGAGATCAGTAGTTGATTTATTAAAAAATTTAGCTATAGTTACGACTATATCAATCATTGCTTATAATTTTATTAAAAGCAATTATTTAGATATAATGACATATGGGAGTTTGAAAATAGAAGCAATACTCGGAGTATTCGGAAGTTTAGTAGTAGATATATTTTTTAAGATAAGTATAGTTATGCTTATAATATCTATTATTGATTTTGCATATCAGAAGTACAAGCATAACAAAGAACTAAAAATGAGTATGCAAGAAATTAAAGAAGAATACAAGCAACAAGAAGGAGACCCGCAAATTAAATCAAAAATCAGGCAAAAACAAAGAGAAATGGCATCTAGTAGAATGATGCAACAAGTACCTGATGCAACGGTTGTCATTACCAATCCAACTCATTTAGCTATTGCTATTAAATATGAGCAAGGAGGGGAAGGCGCACCTATAATTGTTGCAATTGGTGCAGATAATGTGGCTATAAAAATAAAAGAGATAGCAAGCGATAATGATATCCCAATTATTGAAAATAAACCTTTAGCAAGATTAATATATAAGGAATTAGATGTAGGTTCAGAAATCCCAACTGATATGTATCAAGCTGTGGCAGAAATATTAGCATTGGTATACAAATTGAAGAAAAAAAAGTAAAGGATGATATTTGTGGCTGAAAAAGCAAAGTATAATATAAAAAATAATTTAGATGTTTTAGTTGCATTTGGTGTAATTGGGATAGTTTTAATGATTATTATTCCATTACCACCAACCCTTCTTGATGTAATAATAGCACTTAATATTACACTAGCAGTTATAATTTTACTCTTAACAATGTTTACAACAGAAGTTTTGCAATTTTCAGTTTTTCCAACATTGCTTTTAATTACAACACTTTTAAGATTAGGGTTAAATATATCATCTACAAGGCTAGTATTAACACAAGCTTATGCAGGTAATATTATAGAGGCCTTTGGAGAATTTGTTGTTGGAGGAAATTATGTAGTTGGAATAATTATTTTCTTAATAATAATCATTATACAATTTGTGGTAATTACGAATGGTGCTGGTAGAGTTTCTGAAGTTTCTGCTAGATTTACACTAGACGCTATGCCTGGTAAACAGATGAGTATTGATGCTGATTTAAATGCCGGGGCTATAACAGAAGAACAAGCAAGAGAGAGAAGAATAAAACTACAGGATGAAGCTAGTTTTTATGGAGCTATGGATGGAGCTTCTAAATTCGTAAAGGGAGATGCAATAGCAGGCATTATTATTACAATCATTAATATTTTTGGTGGAATAATTATAGGAGTTGTAATGCTTAAAATGCCAATTGCAACAGCTGCAACCACTTACGTTAGGCTAACAGTAGGAGATGGTCTTGTAAGTCAGATTCCAGCTCTTTTAATATCAACTGCATCTGGTATTTTAGTTACTAGATCTGGTAGCAATATGAATTTAGGAAGCCAAATAACTAAGCAACTTACTGCATTTCCAAAGGTTATTGCTTTGGCAGCAGTTGTAGCATTGGTTTTGGCTGCAATACCAGGTATGCCTTATGCTGTTTTCATCATATTATCGCTTGGTTTGGCAGCTAGTGCTTATTTCTTGAATAAAGATGAAAAAGATCAAAAAATCATCAAAATAGAAAATGAAGAACAAGAGTCTCATGATACAGAAAATAGAGAACCGGAAAATGTAATGAATCTGATCTCCGTAGAACCTATGGAAATAGAAATAGGTTATGGACTAATACCACTGGCAGATGAAGCTACAGGAGGAGATTTATTACAAAGAATTGCTTCTGTAAGGAGACAATGTGCTTTAGAGATGGGAATTGTTGTTCAGCCAATTAGAATTAAAGATAATTTGCAACTTAAAACAAATGAGTATGTAGTTAAAATCCGCGGTACTGTAATAATTAAGGGTGAATTAATGCCAAGTATGTTATTATGCATTGACCCAAGTTCTGAGGATATTACTATCCAAGGTATTAATACTATAGAGCCAACCTTTGGATTACCAGCAGTATGGATTAATAATGACCAAAGAGAAGATGCAGAAATCAAAGGATTAACAGTGGTAGATCCAACTACTGTAATGGTAACTCATTTAACAGAAACTATTAAAAATCATGCTTTTGAGTTATTAGGAAGGCAAGAAACAAAGCTACTAATAGATTCGGTAAAAGAAAAATATGATACCGTAGTTGAGGAATTAATACCAGATCTTATGACTATTGGTGAAGTTCAAAAGGTTCTTCAAAGCTTACTTAAAGAAAAAGTAGCTATAAAGGACATGGTTACAATACTCGAGTCCTTAGCAGATAATGCTAGAATAACTAAGGATACAGAAGTATTAACAGAATATGTACGCTTTTCACTGGGACGAAGTATTTGTAATGGACTAGTTGATGAGAATGGAAGCATGACGATAATAACACTAGCGCCTGAAGTTGAAAATATTATTTCAAGCAACATTCAAAAATCTATACAAGGTTCTTTTCCAGCAGTAGATCCAGAAACTACAGGGAAAATATTAAATTCTATTAAGAGTAATATTAACACGATTTATTTTCACAATAACCAACCAGTCATTTTAGTTTCTCCAAAAATAAGACCAGCGTTTAGACGATTAATTGAAATGGTATTCCCTAGCGTTTCAGTACTTTCTCTTAATGAGATACCAAACGAGGTTGAGATTAAAACTGAAGGAGTTGTTATTCTACAATGATTATAAAGAGGTATATAGTTAATAGCATGAACGAAGCCATGACAAGAATAAGATATGAACTAGGAACAGACGCTGTAATTATAAGTCAAAGGAAAATCCGTAAACCAGGAATAAAAGGTTTATTTTCAAGCAAGATAATTGAAGTAACAGCTGCAGTTGAAAATCAAGTAGTTGAGCAAGATCAAACTGTAGTAAGCAGTTTCGATTCAATTAACAAAGTAGTGGAACAGGAAATTGCTATTAAAGAAAATGCAATCAAAAATAATGAAAGGCAGTCTCAAAAACAAAATAGCATAGTACATAGAGATTCACAGTATGTTGAGGGAAAAAGCGAAACACGCAGTGATAATTACTCAGAAAGCATTATGAACGAAATGATGAAAATGAAAACTATGATTAGCGAGCTTGCAGATGTTAATAAACCAATGAATAATACTAAAAGTGATATAGAAAAAATATTAGAAGAAAATGATATAGATAGTGAAAATATTGAAAATATAGTCATGAAGATTAAAAACATTAAATTAGAAGTCAGCGAATATGAAAAATTAAAAATAGTACTAAAAGATATGATTAATGTTATTAGTCCAAAATTAGAAGGTAGAATAGTGCTCGTGGGTCCAACGGGTGTAGGGAAAACAACAACTATAGCAAAACTTGCTGGAAAGTTAGCCTTAGTTGAGAGGAGAAAAGTAGGACTTATTACTGTGGATACTTACAGAATTGGTGCAGTAGAGCAGCTAAAAACTTATGCTGACATTATGAACATTCCCTTTAAAGTTGTATATAATATGAGTGATATGGAAAATGCGATAGAAAGCATGAGTGAATGTGAGGTAGTATTAATTGATACTACAGGAAGAAGTAGTAAAAATAGAATGCAAATTGCCGAATTAAGAACATTTGTGGATAAGGCTGATACGAAAAATATTCATTTAGTGATAAGCGCCACAACGAAGAATAAAGACATTAAATATATTATTGAAGGATACCAGATTTTACATTATAATAGTATAATAGTAACTAAATTAGATGAAACTTCCACATATGGTTCCATTCTTAATATATTAGAAAATGCCAAAATACCGCTCAGCTTTGTATCAACTGGTCAAAATGTACCTGATGATATTAAAGAGTTATCTGCAGATAAAATTGTTAGTCTTATATTAGGAGAGGATACTATATGCTAGATCAAGCACAAAGATTAAGACAAATGGCAGTAAAAAATAGTGATAACGTAGTACCTAATAAGCCTAGAATAATCACTGTTACCTCAGGTAAAGGTGGAGTAGGTAAAAGCAATATAGTAGTTAATTTATCTATTGCACTTCAAAAGATGGGTAAGAAAGTTATGATTTTTGATGCAGATATAGGAATGGGAAATGATGATATTCTAATGGGATGTTCGTCGAAATACAATGTATTTGATGTTATAAGTAAAGGTAAAGAAATCGAGGAGGTTGTTTTAATTGGACCTTTTGGAGTTAAACTTCTTCCAGGTGGATCAGCCCTTACAAAAGTTGAAGATTTGACAGAAATTCAAAGAAATATATTTTTAGGTAAACTGGCAGCATTAACAGGACTTGATTACATAATAATGGATACAGGGGCTGGTGTAAATAAAAGCGTTTTGGGATTTATTGCTTGTTGTGAGGATTTAGTAATAGTAACAACACCAGAACCTACGTCATTAACAGATGCATATAGTCTACTAAAGGCTGTGAATCATTTTAATATTAAAAAGTCTGCGAAAGTTATAATAAATAGATCCTTAGATAATAATGAAGCTAATTTGACTTTTAATAAATTTAATAATGCTGTTACTAGATTTCTTAATATGAAACTTGAATATTTAGGTAAGATTGGTGAAGATAAGAAATTAGCATATGCAGTAAGAGCGCAACAACCTGTAATTGTAAGTTATCCTAATTCTGAAGCGGCAAGGGATATAAATAATATAGCAGGTAAAATTGAAGGAATGAAAGATAAATCTAGTGGTATGGGAGTAGAAGGGTTATTTAAGAAAATTTTCAACATTTTTTCATAAGGGGTTGGGGGCACATGTTAGACGTTGATTTTAAGGTTAATAAAAAATTAGAAATATTAATTAACGAAAGATATTTTAATAGCAATGTACAAGATGTAACAGATGACTATATAGCAATAAGTATTCCTATTAATTCAGGTGAATATGTTCCATTGTCAAAGGGAGCTATTATAGATGTAATTTATTATGAAGAAGAAAATCTTTATAAATTTAAGTCTTCAGTTTTAGGACGTAAATTTGAGAATATACCTATCTTACTTATATCAAAACCTAAGGAAATTAAAAAGATTCAAAGAAGAAAATATGTTAGAGTACCATTAATAAAAGCAGTTAAGTATAAAAATCTTAAGCGTGAGAAAAAGGCAAATCCTAAAACAATTGATGATAGTCAATATTTACGAGCTGTACTAGTTGATTTAAGTGGTAGTGGTATGAAGATAAAAGTATCTGAGGAGATAAAGCTTAATGATTTTCTCTTGGTTTCGTTATCAGTTAATGATGAAGATATAAATATAGTGGGGAAGGTTATGAGAATTATAAAAGATGATGAGGGTAGGTTTACTTGCGGTTTAAGCCTCGATTCCATAGATAACTTTACTCGCGAGCGAATTATTAAATTTATTTTTCAACTTATGAGAGAGCAAATGAGAAAAATATAAGGGAGGCGTCATATGTCCATAGCTAAATCAGCTGATGTACGTGAGGAAATTGTAAAAAAACATATACCTTTAGTAAAATATATTGCATCTAGAGTAATAATTGGGAAAACTAAATATGTTGAATATGAAGATTTAATTAGTTATGGTATGCTAGGACTTATGGATGCTTTAGGAAAATTTGATTCAACTAAAGGTATGAAGTTTTCAAGTTACGCATCAATAAGAATAAAAGGTGCTATGATTGATGAACTTAGGCGGAATAGCCCCATCTCAAAAGGTGCAATGGATAAGCTTAATAGATACAATGAGGCTATTGAGAGGCTTCAAAAACGTTTATTTAAAGAACCAACAAATCATGAAATTGCAAAGGAATTGGGTATTACAATTTCTGAAGTAGCTGATATTGAGAACAATATAAATTATATATCCATAGTGTCACTTGAGGATTTAATATTTTCAGATGATGATGACATGCCACTTAGTGGTACAATTAAAGATGATAGAAGCCCAAGTCCAGAAAGGGCTTTAGAAGAAAAAGAGCAAATAGAGTACTTGGCTTTGGGACTCGAAAACCTTAAAGAGAAGGATAAGTTAGTTTTAACTTTATATTATTATGAAGGTCTTACATTAAAAGAAATAGGAAGTATTTTGACTGTATCTGAATCACGTGTTTGTCAACTTCATAGCAGGGCCCTTATAAACTTAAGGAAAGCCTTGGTAAAACTTAAATATGATCTTGATTAAAGTCATTGAATACAGATGATGTAATTTATAAAATTTGGAGTGGATTATATGACCGGTTTGTTAATTTTTATTGGATTAATTCTTATAATACTAAATGTCTTAGCTATAAAAAAGCAGAATAAGTCCTTTAATGGAGTGCTAGGTAATGCTATGGAAAATATTCATGATAATGATATTATCATAGGAGAACTTAGACGCGAGTTTTCTGAAAGCATTTTGGAACTTCAAAGCGAACTAATGAATATTAAAAAAAATTTGGATTTAAAAGAAAATATAGAAAAAAACAACAAAACAATTAAAAATTATGAACCTTCACAGGAGAAAAATAATATTGAAATTATTACTGAAGAAAGTAGTGATGATAATATTGTAGATAAATATAATAATATAAGTCTTAAAGAAGAACCAATTACTAATAATAGTAATGCTAGTAGTGTTAAGGTTGAGGAGATAAAAAGGCTGTTTAGTGAAGGGTTATCATTGGATGAGGTTTCAGAAAAATTGCATTTAGGTAAGGGGGAAGTACTATTAATAAAGGATTTATATATAAGATAAAAAAGTTAATAGACTTTCTAAGTGATAGAAAACTCCTAATAGGTATAGGAATAGGATTAATTATGGCTTTTGTATTATTAACCGGGGCCAAGATAAGCTATGAAATGAGGAAAAGGAATATAGAAATTAAGGGTAGGGGGG
>DHIM01000068.1:3790-4063 GCA_002403785.1 Clostridium sp. UBA4746 | reverse complement strand
CATCCAATTCCAATGTAGTGTATCTGTAGATAGAGGGTAATTATTTTTCTTAAAAAGGGGAAAATAAGAGACAAGAGAAAGAACATCAGAAATTTAAAGAATCCAAACTAACAGGGGGGGAATGTAATATGACTACTCTTACAGGGGAATTTATACAAGACATACTTGAAAAGAGCAATAAAGCCATGGTGGATGATGAAATTCTTTCGGAAGCACAAAAGTTAGGTAAAGCAGAAGTAGAAAACTGGCGCATAGGGTCAAATTTAGTAGCTA
>DHIM01000068.1:308-3621 GCA_002403785.1 Clostridium sp. UBA4746 | reverse complement strand
CATAGGGTCAAATTTAGTAGCTAGTTTTATGTAAGGAGTCACTGAAAGGTATTTCTTAGCTATGCCTAAATCAGCATAGTACTTTTGAGTAAAATTTGACTAATTATATTTTCTAAGGAGGCAAAATAATGGTAGATACAAATGTTAAAAATGTAAGTGCAGAAGAGGCACATAAGCTTATAAGCGAGGATAAAGAATTTATTATTTTAGATGTAAGAACTAAAGGAGAATACGATAAAGGTCACATTCCAGGAGCAAAGCTTGTTCCAGTTGAGGTTATTCCTACGAAACTTGCTCAACTGGATAAATATAAGGATAAGCCAATACTTGTTTATTGCGAATCTGGTGCAAGAAGTCCCATGGCCGTAGTCGCTTTGGAAAACAATGCTTTTAAAAATATTTACCATTTAAGTAGTGGAATATCTTCTTGGAGATACAACGTAACCAAATAATTTTTCGATAAAAAATCCGTTCCATAAATCATGAAGGGGTCGCATTTTAAATGCTCTTCAATATATTGAATTACAGTAATTTTCACAAGTAGTAAGACTATGATTTTCATGATATTTTATTTGAATTAATATAAATGTTTTTTAATAAACAGGTAGTTTTTGTAGAAATAGAACTTACAATTTCATAACAGCCTGTTTGTAACTATTATTATAGAAAGTTTAAAGAACATTTTAACATTCTCCCTTCAGTAAGTAAAAAAGAGACTTTAACGACATCCTTGTTAAGTAATATAACTTAGTTTGATTTTTTATATTATTATAATAACAATACCATAAGTAGGAGCTTAGATATAAAAAGACTGTGCAATACATATAAAACACTATAGAGCCCCTGTTGGATATTACCTCCAACATGGAGCTCATTTTTACATTTGTTTAAGTTACATATAAAAAAAATTATTGATAAGTAAAAGATATTGAAGGAATAAATGTACCTGGTACTTTAAAAATCTCGCTTAACTTATTTTGTTTCAGATTATAACAATACAAGCTGTTAGGATACGTTGTTAATCCCATAAAATTTGCTTCATGGGTTCCAATTGGAACTGCAACAAAGTAAATGTTTTCCTCGTTAGCACTGAGACAGGATATATATGGTTGAGAAATTTCCATAATCTTATTAGTTTTCTTAAGCTGTTCTTGGGTTATTAAAGTACTTACTTTATTTCCATTTACAACCAACTTATAAAATCCTTTCTCATTGTTTTTTACGCCTTGTCCTCCTAATATTATAAATTTGCCTGATTTTGATAAGGAAATTGAATCTAATCTTACAGCACTTATTTTAGCCAATTCTTTTTTTTCACCGCCATTTGTATCCATTTCCATTATAGTATATTTTATTTTTAATGAATCATTTTGTTCCTTAAACCTCTTTGTTATAAATTCATTATAAGAAAATGTCAGTGCAATAATTTTATTTTTAGATATATAAAAATCTTGTACAGCAATATCAGAACCAAATTCGAAAGTTTTACCCTCTTTTTTAACAACATCTATTTTTGATATTTTTGGCACAGGAGAGTTTTTATCTCCACTCTTCGCAAAAATTATGTTTCCCTTTTCATCACCGAAATTTAAGTTAAATTGACCTAAGGGATCATTAGTAATTTGATATACCTCTTTGGTAGATATATTAAGCCTAAATATATCCCATGGGTTGGTTCCTATAGCGTCAGAATAGAGTAAGGTATCTCCGTTAGTATTAACTTTACCCGCTACTACTACATCTCTATTGTTCAATATTTTTTGTTTTATTTGTGTTTTAGTATTTAACAACCATAAATCGCTTTTATTTTGAGAATTAGAAACTGTTATGACTATCCATTCACCTTTGATTAAATTTGATGAATGTGTTAATAGTGTACCCGTTGTTTTATGAAACATAAACAGTACACTCAAACAAAGGAAAACAATTAAAATTAAAATCATATACATAATTCGGTTGCTTTTATGGCTGAGAATACTCTTAATTTTACTAAGTATCAAAATAAACACCTCAAAATTGTTATTTTGTAGTTTAACTCTAACTCGTATACCATTCTATTTTACTATTAAACAAGCCCTTACTTAAAGGATAGAAAGTAGCAAAACGGGTAGAATCTATATCTATTATTACCGAAGCTGAAAAATGTCCTCTATCAAGTACATAAACAACTGCTGTTTTAGTAGCGGGTACATTATATACATGAACTGCTGTCCAATACGGAAGTGTCATATGAGCTGCACTGAATTGATCTAAAATGACTCCACTTTGACCTTTATTTCCAGCAGCATAATAATAAGATGTGTATCCAGTTTGAGAATGTGTAACCGCCATAGGCGATGAAATATTAGAGCCATTTGTGGTTAATGAGGCGGTGTTTATTTTTTTACGGCAACTATTATTCCAAATTGGTTTCTTGCATCTTCATTAATAACAATTGGTTGACCAAGTGCATCATAAGTAACTTTCATTCCTTCTTTTGCCAAAGGCAAATCTGAATTCTTTATGTCCGTAGAATTGTTCTTGCTAAATTTAGTCTTTTCTCCTTTGTTAAGCGTTACTACATTTTTATTCTTATCAAAAGTGATGGTGGTACCAGAATCCATATACTTAGGTATATGTTTTTCTACTATATTACTTGTTGCAAAAACTAAAATATGATGGTCTAAAATATAGTATAAAAAATAGCAAAATACATATACTATTTTAATACATTTCAAACAATAAAGATGAATTAGAGGTGTCAAATATATGGATGCACTTAATAAAATAATAGAACTTAGGAAGCAAATATTTACAATTCAGTATAATCAGTTTATGAATAATACGTTGTTTTCTTTAAAGTGGTGGATTGTACTCATCATTGCTATTATATATTGGGTTATTTGGTGGAAACTTGTAGATAAAAAAAAATTCAAGGAAATAGCATTGGTTGGCTTAGTAACAGGGATTATAACTTTTTTCCTTAATACTGGGGGAGTCGAAATGACATTATGGGCATATCCTACTCAAATATTCGGATTAGTTAGAACTTATAGTCTATTTGAATTAACAATAATAACAACTACATATATGTTATTATATCAATATTTTACCAAATGGTATACGTATATTTTGGCTGTGATTATTTTTGGAGCGATTGGAAGTTTTATAGCACAGCCCTTGTTTGTTTATTTTGGCTTATACAAATTAATATCATGGAATTATTTATATTCATTCGTGGTTTTTATATTTATAGGAATTATAGTGAAATTTACAGTTTTAAAGATTGTAAATATTGAAAAATACTCATTAAAACGTTCTAAATAACTTCCTA
>DHIM01000068.1:0-149 GCA_002403785.1 Clostridium sp. UBA4746 | reverse complement strand
AAAACGTTCTAAATAACTTCCTAAATGAGATTATATTTATAGAAGATAAATAAACCGTCTTAGTAAACACACCAAACATAATAGCAAAAATGTGAAAATATAATATAACAGTTTAAGGTAATATAAATTTTAATAGAAAGAAGGGTTTA
>DHIM01000175.1:11918-12115 GCA_002403785.1 Clostridium sp. UBA4746 | reverse complement strand
AATTATGATAAACTCATTGAAATTTTAAAAAAATTTCAAAAGTATATAAAATCTAAAGAAGATATTATATGTTCAAGCAATGAGGCATTAAAAAAATTAAAACACTTTAAATAGAAATAAATAAGCTGATATTTATAGTACGACCACAGTATTTCTACTTTGGTCGTTTTTTATCATACAATATAATTTTAATTATG
>DHIM01000175.1:0-11651 GCA_002403785.1 Clostridium sp. UBA4746 | reverse complement strand
ATAATTTTAATTATGTTGTATGCTTTTTAATTTTAGAAAATAATAATTTCAAAATTTTATCCATTGTAGGTTAAAGATATGTTATACGAACTTTGGCTATATGAATATTAAAATAACGAAACAAAAAAGAAGCAAAAATTTAAAACTTCTTATTACTTCATTACATAAAAGCGTAAACTATATTACAAAATAGACAAAAATTGTTATATAATCATATATATAACAAATTTTGGGGGAGTAAAATGTTTGATTTAATTGATTCACAAGAAAAGATTGTATTAGCACAAATGTCTAAGTTATTAAGTAAATATGCTTATAGAATAACCCAAGAAAATGGTTATGGAAAAAGTTTATTAGAATGTTCCGGATTATCATCCTTAATAGATAAATATAATGTATATTTGGAACCGCATTCTTTTAATGGCTCGTGGAAAAATGAAAGTATTTGGCTCTCATTGCTTCTGTAAGGCCTATCTATATTACTATTAATAAGAGTTATCAGTACATTATCACTTACAAAGATAGTACTGATAAATGGAAAACCAAAAGTAAGCAGGGCTATACTCTTAATAAGGCAGGCAAGGGATTAGCACAACTAGAAATGGATGCTGTTGTAAGCGAATTGAAAAAGGCCTCCAATAATGAAATTAGTATAGACATGGTCGGAATCACATTTGGTCAATTTAGAGATAAATATTTAAAGCATATGAGTTTATATAGAGAAGCCAAGACTGTAATTTCTTTTAGAACAGTTTTGAACCACTTTACCGGCTTGGATAACATTGAATTATCAAAAGTATCTCTTGCTGACATTCAAGAGGTTATGGACAATATGTAAATCATTGGGTTAAGAACTACGACTATTCATGAATACCTTGGAAAGTTAAATACATTTTTAGAAGTGCTATGAACGAACATAATTTGATTACTTTGTTACCAACAAAAAATATAAAAATAGCAAAAATTAAAAAAGACACAGAAAAAAGGGCTTTAACTAAGCAGGAAGCTGATAAGCTCTTGGTAGATATTGCTGAAAGCAAATACTATTTAGTTTCATTGATAGCGTTGAAGTGCGGATTAAGAATCGGCGAAATACTTGGATTAACTTGGGACAATATTGACATAAAAAATTCTGTTATAAGAGTGACTCGTCAGTGGAAGTTAATTTCCGAAAAAGGGTACGGTTTAGGCTCGTTAAAAAACAAGAACTCCAATCGTGAAGTTCCAATACCGATCAAGGTTTTACATATATTGAAAAATAAGAAAGACATTGATTGCCCCGAAAATTCAACAGCTAGCAAAGTAGTCCCTATTGTAAATAATAATAAAAGGATTAAAGAAGAAAATAAAAGAGTATTTACATTTAGAAATACTACATCTGTGAGTATTTGCCTAAATGCACTACTTAAGAGAAATGGACACAATATAACTGTTCACGAATTAAGACATACTTATGCAACAAATTTAATTGCAAATGGAGTAGACTTCAAAACTGCTGCTATGTTACTTGGTCACACAGTAGAACAGACAATGAGAACCTACTCCCATGTAAATAGTGACATGATTAAAAGGGCCACCAATATTATTAATGATATTTTATAATTCTTGACGATTCACTTGAATTACTTGGTACCTCAATGCTTGTAAGATATATTTATTCTTTATTTCTAATATACTTAAGGGTTATACTTGGATTTCTAGTTTTTGTCGATCTAATCTCAAATTGATTTAGCGACGCCACAAAAGGTGTAAGCTTTGTATAGCCATAGTTTCTGGTATCAAAATCTGGGTACCTCTTATTAAGGGTGCTGCCTAATTCTCCTAAGAATGCCCAACCGTCTTCATCTGATATCTCAGTTATAATAGTTTTAATAGCTTCTACTAGTTTACCTGCACTTATAATACCACTTTTAGGTTCATCTTGTATTTGTGTGCCTTTATTACTAGTGGTCTCAATATGCTTTGGCGACATTGAAGCTAATACTTCAAGGTATTTAAACTTTTCACAAGCTGCTATAAAAGGTTTAGGAGTTTTTTTCTCTCCCATTCCAATAACATACATACCAGCTTCGCGAAGACGAGCTGCTAGTTTAGTAAAATCACTATCACTTGACACAATGCAAAATCCATCAACATTGTTTGAATAGAGTATATCCATTGCATCTATTATAAGTGCCGCATCCGTCGAATTTTTACCTGTAGTATAGCTATATTGTTGTATTGGACTAATAGAATAATTAAGCAATACATTCTTCCATGAGGCTAGTTGAGGTTTGGTCCAATCCCCGTAAATTCTTTTATAAGTAGGTGTTCCATGATTTGATATTTCATCAATTATATACTTTATATATTTATCAGATACATTGTCAGCATCAATTAAAACTGCAATTTTCTTATCGTTTTCCATTTTTTCTCCTTCACATTTTTCTATTAAAATTATTATTCAATGAATTTGTAAGTTATTACTATAAAATAAAGTACTACAATATACCATTCTACAAATTCCCAAATATCCCTTCTTAATTCTAAAATCTATAGATTAGAAACAATGCAACTAGTTATTTATCTTCATTTTTATATGTTTATTGTGTAGATCATAATCAATACTATAAAAATTTTTGAGTTTAAACTTCGCTACTCGCATCATCCTTGCGTCTTGTTATAATCTTTAATAAAAAAAGTTTTATTATACCGGCAATCGGTACAGATAAAAGCATTCCAAGTATACCGGCTATTGAACCACCTATAGTTATTGCCATTATTACAAATATTGGATGGATACCCATGCTATCCCCTACAACTTTTGGCGATATAACAGCACTATCAAGTTGCTGAACAGCAAACAGTAGAAGTACTGCCCATAAAGCTATAATAGGATTCGGACTAAGTAGGCCAATAATAATAGCTGGAATACAACCAATAAGTGGACCAACATAGGGTATAATATTAGCAATACCCGCAGTTAAACCTATAAGAAAAGCAAAATCAAGGCCTATAATTGACAAACCAATGCTACTAATTAAACCAACTATTAAGCCATCAAGTAGTTGCCCTCTTATGAAACTAGACATAATATTATTAATTTCAAATAGTGTTTTATTGAGACTCTTAAATTTACTTTCTTTCATTATAAGGCTCACTGAATTTAGATATAGCTTTTTAAAAAAATCATAGTCCTTTAACAAATAAAATGAAATAAACAATCCGATAAAACTATTTATAATGATGTTGCCTATACCTGCAAATAAGCTAATAATGCTATTTATAGAAACCGATAAATAGGAATAAACTTGCTTTATAGCTTGTGATAAATACCCCTTTATATCGATAGATAAACCACTTTCAGTAATTTTTTTGTTAATAAAATCAAAAAATTCATTATATCGTTTTATATAATCACCAATTGTTGCAAACATAACTGATAAGGTTTCATTGCTACTAATCTGTCCACCAATCATTGCATAGATACTATAAACAAGTATAATAAATAATAGAATTACTACTAGATATGTTAGTGCAATGCTAATCAAATGGGTCTTATATTTAAGTTTTAAACGCTTAACCAGAAAAGAATCTATTAACTTTGATAACGGATATAACAAATAAGCAATTATACAACCAATGATAAGGGGCATAATTATTGAAATTGAAGCCTTCATTATAATAATTATATTACTAAACAATTGTTTAAAATTAAAGACTACATTGTAGCTTATAAAAATTAAAGTTGCTGCCAGGACAATATATAGTACATATTTAAGATATACCCTATCTAATCTGTTTCTCAAACTTACACCCTCCTTAGTAATTATTTTTTGATATCATTTTACCTTTTTTACATCACATGAATTACTATAGCTGCTAGCAAACAAAATGCCATAATGCGGTGTACTTTAAGCCACTTTCCCTTATACTTTTTATTTATAAAAGCACCATAAACACCTAAAAAGAATATAGTAGCCATAAATAATGCAGCAATTATTCCAGTTATACTAATATTATTATTAAAAAAAGCAATTGAAAAATGAGTCAATACAGAAAATATAGCTATTGTTCCTGCTAGTTTATGGTTTTTAATAATTATCTTCATTGCTTTTCTATACAACGCAACCATTTCCTTTTTCTCTTTTCCTAATTTGCTAATATATTTTTTATTAATATATTTTACGAAATAATTCGCAATTGCTACACCAAAGCACATAACTGTTACCCACCCTAAGAATCCAAATAATGCTCTTGTTTGCATAAAATAGTTTCCCCCTTAAGAACCTCTTTAATATTTTGTCTTTTTTAGTAATAACTTAAACAACAAACACATTTAGATGGAAGTAGTATAACTTATTATACTACTTCCATCTAAATTAATTCTAGTTTTGTAAAGTACTCTTCTTATCGTAAATTCTATCTTTTTATATATATTTCACTACCTTTATAAGTTCATACCAAATAACCGATGCCACTGCTATAACAACCGCAAGCAAACCCTGGCTTAAAGATAACGGTGCAAGTTTTAAAAAACTACACATAGGTGTATATAGAATCACTAGTAATCCTAATATCGTTCCTAAACTAACGCCCCACATTACCTTATCCCCTATAAGCTGAATAAATGATTTAATTGCAAACTCAGAATTTGAACTATTAACTTGAACCAATAACAAATTAGCTAACAATATAATAGTAAGTCCCATTGCCCTTGCAAGTGGTGCATTATCTGGAGATTGATTTAAAAATGCAAAATAAGTTCCGAAGGATGCTCCGAATATTACAAGTCCTTGCATCACACTTTTAAAAAGAATTTTTGCTGTTAGCAGTTTTTCAAATGGATTACGTGGTGACCTTTCCATAATATCTTTTTCTGCTGGCTGACGTTCTAATACAATAGAGCAGGTAGGGTCAATTACCAGTTCAAGTAAAACAACATGTATTGGAAGCAATAGTAGACTTGCAGGATTTATTCCAAGTAAGGGAGCAAATAGTGCTGCAAATGCAATAGGAATATGAATAGTGAATACATATCCAACTGCTTTTCTGATGTTATCATAGATTCTTCTACCATCTTTTATAGTGTCAACAATAGTCGAGAAATTATCGTCAAGTAGGATTATATCTGCTGCTTCTCTTGAAACTTCTGAACCACGTTTTCCCATAGCAATGCCAATATCTGCATATTTAAGAGCAGGGGCATCATTAACACCATCACCAGTCATTGCGACTATTTCACCATTTTTCTTAAAAGCCTTAACTATTCTCATTTTATGCTCAGGTATAACTCTTGAGAAAACACTAACATCTTTGACTCTTTCGCAAAGCTCTTCATCACTCATTTTACTAAGCTCATCGCCAGTAATAATTTTATCACTGTTTGGCATATTAATTTGCTTTGCAATAGAACTAGCAGTTATTCCGTTATCTCCTGATATCATAACCACGCGGACACCAGCTTTAGTACAAGTTTTTATATCTTGTTTTACAGATTCTCTTGGAGGATCAACAAGCCCAACCATTCCACAAAGCTCTAGGCTACATTCCATAAGAGTATCTGGTATATCATTTGTGCTATTTACTTTCATTTTCCCGACAGCAATAACACGAAGCCCAAGCCTCGACATTTCCATTATTTTAGCTTCTGCTATGGATCGCTCATCTGAGCTTAAATCACATATTGTTAAAATGTGTTCAGGTGATCCTTTTGCTGCGACTACAATATTATCACCATTTTTCCAAACATGACCCATCATTTTTGCTTCATTAGTAAAAGGATATTCTTTGATTAGTTCTCCACCAAATAAAATATTTCTTGTAATTCCTTGTTCCCCGCAATAAGATATCATAGCCTTTTCCATTGGGTCATAGGCATCTTCTTTACATCCCATACCCATTATCTGCGTCAGTGCCTTTATGTCATTTGTTAAACTCCAAGTGTCTGTAACTGTCATCTTGTTCATTGTTATTGTCCCTGTTTTATCAACACAAAGAACAGAAACAGCACCTAACGTTTCTACTGATGGTAATTTTCTAACAAGGGATCTATTCTTAGCAAGTCTCCAAGCACCCATTGATAAAAAGACCGTTAAAATAACCGGAAATTCTTCTGGTATCATCGCCATAGCAAGAGTTACTCCTGATAAAATACTTTCTATGACCCTAGCTTTAAAGATGTGATCAGGTAAATTATAATATGTCACAACTCCAACAATGATGAATAAAACTGCTGCAATTCCGGCACATAGTTTTACGAGCTTTCCAGTTTGTTTTTCAAGTGGCGTTGAATTCTCAGGAGCTGACGCAATATTTTCTCCTATTTTCCCATATTCAGTTGTTGCACCTATTTTATCTACTAATATATTGCCCGTACCTTGTGTAACAAGAGTTCCTGCGTAGCAATAATCCTGGCGCCAATAATCGGTACTAGTCGTGTCTCTGTTTTCTGTATTGATCTTCCATACACCCTCTGCCTCTCCTGTAAGAGACGATTCATCTATGCATAAAGTGCTTGCTTTTAAAACTATACCATCAGCAGGTACCTTAACCCCTTCAGCGATATACATTATGTCTCCAGGCACTAAATCAGAACTATTAATTTCTTTTTCAATTCCGTCTCGTAATACTGTGACATGAGGAGCTGATAAATCCTTTAATGCATTTAAAGTTTTGTCAGTTTTCCATTCTTGAATTACCTCAATGCTAATAATTCCAACAACGAAAATAAGCATGATAGCTCCATCTTTAGGTTCACCTAAAATAAAATAAATCACAGCGGCAATAATTAAGAGTAAAAACATTGGCTCGCAAATGACTTTTAAAATCTTGTGTAAAAAGCTTTCCTTTTTTTTAGCCACAAGTTCATTCTTTCCAAATTTTTCCTGAAGTTTTTTTGCTTTCAAAGTAGTAAGTCCTTGTAGTCCTTTGATTTGTTGCTTAGTCATAAATAGTTACCTCCAGTTTTGCTTGTTTTAAGCATATTTAGAATAACTCAATGGCATTGCACTCTTCAGATACGTCCTAGAAATGGGTATAAAAAAACCCGTAGAACAATTAAACTGTCCCACAGGTGTATAATTCATCCTGTTGCCATTTAGGCCCAGCCCCACGAACTTTTTTGGAGTTCATCGCCTGCTCAGTTTGTACTGTAGATTTGTATGCAGTGCAAAGAGATCTTTTTAAGTTTACCATATATCCTTTTATATGTCAATATATTTATAATTTTTATACTATGATCTTTTATACTTGAATTTTACTTATATGAATTTTTTAGGTATGCTTGCATTTTCACTTAAGTACATCATTGGTGGATAGTACATTGAAAAGTTAAGTATGTCCCCTAATTTAGTTTCAACATTACAATCTTCAATATCCACAATTAAGTGATCAGAGCTACTTCCTACAATTTTAACTCCTTGTTTTTGTGGAATTAGCTTATCGTGTAACCCAAAATCTTGTTTTCCCACTGCAAGTAATGCCCTTTTTCTTATTCCTTTATCCTCATAGGTTGGTTTAGTTCCAAAAGCATCGATAAATATATTTCCTACAGGATATGTAGGTTTATTCTTTATTTCCACAACCTGAGCTTTTAGTACAAAAGTATCCTTATGCATATGTTTCATATCATATCCCCAGAATTGCTCTAAATCTTCTGCTAATAGTATTCCTTCACCTAACCTTATGTTATTTACTCTTTTGGGCATTTTTCCATCTATTAATAATGGCAGTGAACTTGTAGCGCCTCCGGAAATTATTTCTAATCTCCTATTTATTTTGCACTCAATTATTTCAGCAATGGTGCATAATCTTCCTAAATTCTCTTCTGTTGGCATTATTGATCCATAACACCCTAAATTTGTTCCTACTCCATATAACTCAACATTTTCAAGATGATTTTCTACATATTCTGCTAAATTAATAAATTCTTCCTGGTCAAAAACACCTTCTCTTAAATCTCCAAGGTCAAGCATTAGAATTACCTTATGATTTTTGCCTTGCAGTTCACATTCTTCTTCAATCATTTTCAATGTTTCCAGTTCAGAATTAAGACTAACTGACACAAACATTACTAATTCTTTTATTTCACTAAACATTGGAATCCTAATCATCATAAAAGGTTTTTCTATCCCATATTTTTTTAGTTTTATTATTTGGTCAAGTCTTGAACTTGCTATATATGTGCATCCTGCACGTGCAAATTGTTCTACAACTTCTGGTATTGCATTAAATCCCTTAACTACTCCTGCAATGCTTATTCCCTGTGCCCTACACAAATCTACCATGCATGTTACATTTTCATGTACTTTTCTTAAGTTTATTTCAAGCATTGGATATTTAATTTCTAAATTATTCTTTTGTTTCATACCCATTCTCCCCTAAAATGTTTTTAAATTAAAAATGTATTCTATAATTCTTCATAATGTACTTTTATCTTTTCACTCTCATTAACTTACAATAGTATACCCCATAATAAGATTTATTTAAATAAACTTATAAAAATTACCTTGTTTCGCATTCTGTAAATGTTATTCTTCACCACTATTTATACATTTTAATATCACTATATGCTTAAAATATATTATTGTTAACTTTATTTACCAAAATAAAGCATAAAAAAACAGTCAAATTGAATGTACATCACCTCTACTGTCTCTTTGACAATTTAATTTTATAAAAAAGTACGGTATCCTGGTGAAAAATTATGTTAACTAACCTCTTTCATAATTATTATTAATATTGACTACTTATTAACATAATTGTTATAGAATTTTTCATCACTTGAAGTTAGGTAAATGATCCCTTCTATTATACCAATTATTTCAGGTATATAAGTCCAACAAAAAATTAAATACAAAATTCCTGTTTTAATCTTTCCAAGATAAAATTTGTGTACACCAATCCCTCCAAAAATAATAGCAAGTATACCAGCTGTAGTTTTACTTTTGTTTATAGAATGAATACCAGACGGCGTATATGTTCGAAATTTTTGATATTGTGGTGGCTGGTATTGTTGTGCCTGTTGTGGATGGTATTGTACTTCTACACTTATTGGTTCCCCACAGTATTTACACTCAGTTGCCTTTAAATCAATTGACGCTCCACATGATGAACATTTCTTTTCACTCATTAAAATCGCTCCTTCAAAAGATTTATTTGCTACTTAAGTTACTAACGCTCTAAATTTTTAATTTTAGTTCCTATTTTCCCTTTATCCTCGTATTTTCTTATGTATTCTATCGCTGTCTGAATATTGCAATTGTTCTTCGCTAAAATAGGATTAATTCTGCCTATTCTTTCTGCAATTTCAATTGTGAATTTGTGTAAAGGTTTTACATGAATTCCTGCCATTATTACAAAATTATTCATAGTATTTTGCAACCTACTAGTTTCACTATGTATGTTTTCTAATATTTTATTTAAAAGAAATTTAACCTCTTCAAGGTCTAATTCATTATCATCTAATATGGTAAATAAAGTTGAATAAATAGCATAACCTGCACATACTATTTCTTCCTCACTACTATTAATCCACTTTCTTGCTGCTTCAAATTTAAATGGCGATTTTGCTGCAACTACAGCAACACACCGTTCACTCAACATATCCCAATTAGCATATTTTACCCACTCATCCAATTGATCCATGGTTACTTTATTAGGATCTTCGATAAGTCCAGCAAGGTACATAACATCACTATTCCCAGTTTTGTATAATTCCAAAGCTAAATTATGATCAAGCTTGATTCTCTTTTTTAGCTCTTTTAAATCATTAAGTTTAACACCATATAAAGGTTCCTTTGCTCCATGGTTTAAATATATCTTTTTAGTTTGCTCATTTCCATGCTCTTTTAAAAATATCATTACTTCATCTTTTAACATTGTATTCTACACCTGCCTCTTCTTACTACTTCTCACATGACATTATACACCTAAAAGACTGACACTTATATGCCAGTCTTTTTTTAAACATTATTTAGCTTAATAAAACCATCTTAGTTAGCAATATAATTATCGATATATGTACGTCTTAATATGTATGATCCTCATAGAATGTTATAATGAACTTATGGAAAATTAATATAGAATAAAAACAAGATATAAATAATAAAAATATATACAAGAAAGGACTTAAAATGAATGAACTATTGTTTCAAGCAAGTAATCTTATTTACAAATCAAATTTAACTTATAATGATGTGAAAATTGAGCAGGGAAAAATTAATTTTATTGTTGGAGAGAGTGGATGTGGTAAAAGCACTTTTTTAAAGCTATTGAACCAGTCTATAAATCCAACGTCTGGAGAATTATTATATAAAGGCAAACCAGTAAGCTCGTATGACCCCATTACTCTAAGACGAGAAGTAAGCCTCGTTTCTCAGGAGGTTTTCCTCTTTGATGAGAGCATAACCGATAATTTTAAAACTTTTTATGGACTAAGGCAAAAACCTCTGCCTGATCAAAAATATATTGCATACATCACTAATCTTTGCTGCGTAAATGTTCCGCTTAATCAAAATGCATCTACCCTATCTGGTGGAGAACGTCAAAGAGTTTATATATCCATTTTTTTATCATTATGCCCAAGTGTTATATTGCTTGACGAGCCAACTTCTGCATTAGATGAAAAAAACAGCCACAAAATAATGATAAATATAAAAAATTTCTGCATGACGAAGAACATTGACCTTGTAATTGTAAGCCACAATAAAGCTATACTCGAAGAATTTTGTGAACATAAAATAGAAATAGTAAAGGGGGTCTAGATATGGAAGGCGCAGTCGAACTGGGAATTTTTCAGTTTTCGCTTATTTATTTACTTTTAATTATAGTACTCATAATTATGAAAAAATCTAAGGTTAATCAATCAAGGCTTCTTTTAGTTGCAAGTTTAAGAATGTCAGTTCAACTTGTAATTGTGGGTTACATACTTCAATATGTTTTTAAAAATCCAAATCCTTTATTTACTGTAATTTTTTTAATACTTATGATATCATTTTCTATTCATAGAGTAATTAAAGGTAGAAAAGATTTAAACAACAATTTCAAAATTGCAATAGGAGCTTCTTTAACATTTTCAGGGCTTTTTGTTCTAATTTTCTTTGTAACTGTAGTTGTTGGAAAATCTATATTTAACCCTCAATATACTATACCTTTAGCTGGTATGATTATTGGTAACGCTATGACTGGAGTAAACATCGCAATTAAAACCTTTATGGACGATATAAGTAAGGAAAAAAACAAAATTAGTACATTACTCAATTTAGGAGTGGAACCTAAAGATATTTTAAAACCTTTCGCGAATAATGCTTTAGAAACTGCCTTAATTCCTACGATGAATTCCATGCTAGGAATGGGAATAATCTTCTTACCGGGAATGATGACAGGACAAATGTTATCAGGTACATTACCTACCACAGCCATTATGTACCAAATAGCTATTATGATTGCTATTTGCTGCTCCGTTTGTACAACAATTTTTTTATCCCTAAATTTAGGATATAAGTCTTTATACAATAATAGAAAGCAATTCTTATAGATTTAATATACTTTATAGGCTTATGAAGTGGTTTGCATCTAAATGTAAACTGCTTCTTTCTTATAGTCTCTTATTTAAAAAATACAAGTACAATTGCGGTGTTCCTTAGCCTTATATAGGGCCATATCAGCTC
>DHIM01000359.1:2702-7375 GCA_002403785.1 Clostridium sp. UBA4746 | reverse complement strand
ACATGAACAATTATAGTTAAATATACACTACAAACAATATTAAAACTCACTTACTGTCCTGTCTTAAGCTATATAATATCAATACATATGCAGTATTAATGTTATTAATTTTAAAAATTTTGTTATACTTGTTTTATATCTAAAAATTAAATAAGTACACATTAATTCGCACCCTTATCTTTTGTTCATCCTACAACATTAAATATTAACTGTTTTTAATTAAATCCTTAATCACTTCACCACCAATTATCATGCCTGCTACTGGAGGAACAAAAGATATACTACCAGGTATCTGTCTTTTCATAGCACATTTTTTTGAACCACCTGTACATACGCAACCTTCTTTACATGTTATAACCTCACCTAGCTTTGGTTTTATAGGAATTTCCTCTGAATAAACTACTTTCAATTTATCTACATTCCTCTGTCGTAATTCATGTCTCATAACCTTTGCAAGTGGACATACTTTTGTATCATAAATGTCTGCAACTCTAAATTGAGTTGGATCTAATTTATTCCCAGTACCCAAACAGCATATAATATCAATGTCATGTTTTCTGCAGTATTCAACTAAAGCTATTTTTGAAGTTACTGTATCAATAGCATCTACTACATAATCTACATCCTCAGTAATTATATCTACCATATTGTCTGCAGTTACAAATGTTTCATGAGTTATAACTTCACATTTAGGATTTATTTCTAATATTCTATCCTTCATTACTAAAACTTTACTTTTGCCTATAGTTTTAAACGTAGCATGTATTTGTCTATTTAAGTTTGTTAAGCATATTGTATCGTCATCTATTAATACCAATTTGCCAACACCGGCTCTTACTAGTGCTTCAACTGTGTAACTGCCTACTCCGCCTATTCCGAAAACCACTACTTTACTTTCCTGTAATTTACTTAAACTATCCCTACCTATAAGTAACTCTGTTCTTGACAATGAATGCTGTTGCATATGTTTCTCTCCTTTTTAGTATATCTTATCGTAAATATATCAATGTTTTCATATTTTATTAATTACTACATCATATATTATAACTTAATTATACTTTATATATTTATAAAGACCACGCAAATGCGTGGTCTTTGCTCCTTATTTGAACAGTTCCATTTTTACCATGAAGTTAAATTATAATTCGTGAACAAATATTCCACTCCTTAATTTTGGTTCAAACCAAGTTGATTTAGGAGGCATTACTTTTCCTGCAATTGCTATCTCCATTAAATCGTCCACAGTTGTAGGACACATAGAAAATGCAACTTTCATGCCTTTACTAACTCTTCTTTCAAGTTCGCAAAGTCCTCTGATTCCACCTATAAAATCAATCCTAGAGTTTGTTCTTGGATCATCAATTCCAAGAATTGGTCCTAGTAAATTTTTTTGAAGTATAGATACATCTAATCTTTCTACTGGATCACTTATATTAAAAGTTCCTTCTTTAGCCGCTAGTTTATACCATTTTCCCGCTAAAAACATCCCATATGTTCTTGGCACTTCTGGTTTAAATTGGCCGTCACCATCAAAAGGGATGATATTAAATTTATCAGCAACTTTACTCAAAAATTCTTCTGAAGAGTTTCCAAATAAGTCTGCAACAACTCTATTATAATCCATTACATATAAATCACTGTCTGGAAATATAACTGATAAGAAAAAATTAAATTCCTCCTCACCAGAGTACGATGGATGTTCTTGTCTTCTCTTTTGTCCAACTTTAACAGCTGAAGCTGATCTGTGATGTCCATCAGCTATATATAAATAATCTATTTTAGCAAATAGGCCTGATAATTTATTAATAATTGCTTCTTCATCTAAAACCCAAATAATTTGAGATACCCCATCTTCTGATTTAAAATCATACACTGGTGTTTTTGTTTCTGTCCAAATTTTTACTATACCGTCTATTTCATCTTTATGTCTATATGTTAAAAATATTGGTCCTGTATTAGCATTTGTATAATCAACATGATTAAATCTATCAAGCCCTTTAATTGGTATTGTATGCTCATGTTTTTTTATTACATCATTTATGTAATCATCAATTGATGCACAAGCAACTATACCAGTTTGAGATCTACCCATCATTATCTGTCTATAAATATACATACACGGTTTTTCATCTTGCATGTATATCCTATCACTAATCATTTTTTGAAGATTTTCTCTAGCTTTTAAATAAACCTGCTCACTATGAGTGTCTATACCTTCTGCTAAATCTACTTGTGGTTTATCAACATGTAAAAACGAATAAGGATTTCCCTTTACCATTTCTCTAGCTTCTTCACTATCCATAACATCATAAGGAAGAGCCGCTACTTTCTCAACCATATTTAATTGTGGTCTGTATGCTTTAAAAGGCCTTACTACTGCCATTATTATTCCTCCTGTTTCAACTGTTTATTTGAAAAAGTTGCAAATAATGCTTTTTATTTCAGTACCTATTCTTATTTGAGCTTCCTCAGTTGCAGCACCAATATGCGGTGTTACAGAAACCTTTGGATGGTTAACTAGCGTTTCATTTTTTATTGGTTCTTCAACAAAAACATCTACTCCAGCTCCAGCTAATTTACCATTATCTAAAGCTTCTAATAAAGCAGCTTCGTCAACTACTCCTCCTCTTGCACAGTTAATTAAGAATGATCCATCCTTCATCATATCTAGTTGTTCTTTTCCTATAGTTGCTCCTTGCTCTTTTATAAATGGTATATGTAATGATAGATAATCTGATTCTTTTAACAAGTCATTTAATTCAAGGAATTTATACTCATCGAAGCCCTTAGCTTTGCCTGTTATATCTGTATATATAACTTTCATACCAAGTGCATATGCTTTCTTCGCTAATTGTTTTGATATTCTTCCGAATCCAACCAAACCTAATGTCTTTCCAGCAATTTCTACTCCAACATATTTTTTCTTATCCCATTTGCCCTGTCTCATTGATACATTAGAAATATTAACAAATCTTGATACTGCAAACATATGTGCAAGCGCAAGTTCAGCTACGGATGCACTACTTGCATTTGGAGTGTTAGCAACATTTATTCCTTTTCCCCTAGCATAAGCTACGTCAATGTTGTCAACTCCTACTCCACCACGGATTATAAGCTTTAGCCTTCCTGCTTTCGCTGCTTTGTCAATCGTTGGTTTCCTAAGCTTAGTTGCTGATCTAACTACTATTACGTCAAATTCTCTTAATTCTTCACCTAAAACTTCAAGGTCATAAAACTTCTCAACAACTTCAAAACCCCTAGTTTTTAATTCTTTGATAGCATTTTTTTCCATTCCATCAGTAACCAATACTCTAATCATGACAATCCTCCTCTTAATATATAAAACGATAATCTTTAATTTTAACGATACTTTAAAATCATTTAATTATTTTTAACTTAAAAATTTTATTTTAGTAAATTACTAAAATTTAAATTAAGAATGAAAAATTAAATTATAATTTTTCATTCTTAATTTAATTGTTAACTATTCTAGTCCCAAAATTTGGGTAATAAGTGCTAATAAATCTCTTATTTCTTGTGGTGTAGTTTCAGACATATGAGCGATTCTGAATGCCTTATCTTTTAATTTTCCATAACCATTAGAAATAATAAAGCCTTTTTCGCCTAACTTCTTGTTTAAGTCAGAAACACTAATTTCTCTTGTGTTTTTAATATTAGTCAATGTGTTTGACATATACTTTTCATCAGGGAATATTTCGAAGTATTTTCTAGCCCATTCTCTAACAATTTCAGCACACTCAATATGTCTAGCGTATCTATTATGTAACCCTTCTTTTAGTATCTTATCTAATTGATAATCTAAAGCAAACATATGTGGCAACGATGGTGTAGATGTATATTGATAATCTTTCTTTTGTATACACTCATATAGCCCTAACAAATCAAAATATAATCCTCTATTCGTAACTTTTTTAGCCCTTTCCACTGCTTTTTTTGAAAATGTACAAATAGACATTCCTGGTGGTAAGCCTAAACACTTTTGAGTTGACGTTATACAAATATCTATAGCCCATTCATCAACTTTTACTTCTGATCCAGCAGCGTTACTCACTGTATCAACACATACTACAACTTCAGGGTATTTTTTGTAAACTGATGAAAGCTCTTCTATGTTATTCATGAGTCCTGTTGATGTCTCGTTCATCGTAATTGTTATTAAGTCATATTTTCCTGTTGATAATACATCTTCGAGCATTTCTTTTGTTGTTGCTTGTCCCCATTCAGATTCAAACTTATCTGCTGGTACTGCATTCGCTGTACACATTTGAAACCATCTGTTACCAAATGCTCCCACTGAAAATATTGCTGCCCTTTTTGCTGTGCAAGAACGAACTGCGCCTTCCATCAGTCCACTTCCTGAACTAGTTGAAAGTAGTATCTCTTCTTTAGTCTCAAATACTTTTCTCATTTTATCACTTATATTTCTTTGTAATACTGATGCTTCCTTACCTCGATGTGATATTTGAGGAGTAGCCATTTTTTGAAGTACATCTTCTGTTACCTCTACTGGTCCTGGTATAAATAATCTTTTATGCATAATCCACCCTCCAAGTTTTGGCTATTGCCTTACTTTGTCCTTTGTGTCATCTGTCTTGAAGTCTAATATCTATTCTCATTTTAACACTTAAGTATGTATTTCTCAATATAATAGA
>DHIM01000359.1:0-2550 GCA_002403785.1 Clostridium sp. UBA4746 | reverse complement strand
TTTCTCAATATAATAGAATCAAATATTATGAAAAATTTTAGAAAATCTTCTATATTTATAACAAAAAAAGCCTTTATTATTTTGACATAATCTCTTATAACTTCGTAAAGGTATTATTTTAATAGCATTCTCGAAAAGTAATTAGTTTAGCTTCATATCGCAATGATGTTTGTTATATGATTAAAAATAAATAAATCACCTTTCTAAAAATACTATTAAAACATTTGTTATCTAATACCTTTATTAACCTTGATCTAGCCCTGCTAAAACTTTATCATATAAGTTGACTTCACATTTATTGTTTTTTAAATGCTGGCAATTACCACAACTTTTACTATATGGTGTACCTATTGAAGATTGAAATTCTGATCCTATTGAGTCATATCCATTACAACTATTTGCTACATGTGTCATCTGTTCTACATTTGGCATAATATTATTCCTCCTAGTATAATTTAAAAATTAATTTATACTTATTATTTCCCTAATTTCATCAAACAATTCCCCTGTACATCTTCCACTTTGATATAAATTAAATAAAGCTACTAAAACATAAAATGCTCTAGTAGCTTTACCTATTATCTTAAATTGTGTGGCATCTTATACATATTATTTAATTACTCTACTAAGTATTCTATGCTTTTCACATGTTATTTAAATTTTATAACCCTTCTATTTGTTTATTAATGATTATCCCACCAGTAATCCTTTATATTAATTATAGATTCAGTCTCTCTACAGTATTTTGTAGTTAAACACTGTCCCAAGTTTCTTGGGCACCTTTTACACACACAGTCTAAACCCTCACCATTACAATGTTTTGTCAAAGCTTCAGGACATTTATCGCAGTTATCTCCACCTACAGCCATCTTATCACTTACCACCTTAATTAAAATTATTTCATTGTATGTTGTTTTTCTTTATTCTCTTCCTCATAAATCTTTCTATACTTAATCATTATCTAGTTATTTATAATCACAAAAATAGCTTAAATATCACACCTATAAGCCTTTTCTCCCTTATACCCAATCTCCTTGAGTAATTTTCTTACAACTCTTTTTCCTATTTCATCTTCACTCATTTCACATATGGCATCATCTATGTTTCCCCAATCAACCCAATCAACTTCAGACGATTTATTTATCTCCCCTTCAACATATTTAGCCATAAAAGTAAGCATGATAATTTCTTTAGAAGCTAAATAATCACTCCCCAAATATTTTATTTCTCCAACTGTTATTCCAGTTTCCTCTTTAACCTCTCTATATACAGTTTCCTCAACAGACTCTCCGTTGGTTACATATCCTGATACTAATACTTTTGAATTCTTAAAAGTATAATTTTGTTTTAGAAGTAAAATTTCTTTATCTTTCATAACTGCAACTACTACACATGGTTTTGGTGTGTCAAAATACATAATATCATCTACCGAACAATATGGAACTGATCCTTCATCCCAGCTATCTCTATCAATTAATTTCTTTCCGCAAATTGGGCAATATACAAATTTCAAATTATTTCCTCCTTAAAGTCTATATTTTTTATCTAAATTTTTTATTTATCATTTTAAAATAGGTTTCTTAACAATAATATTAAAATCATAAAACAATCACGACTTTTCTACTTAAAGTTATGAAATTTTCACCAACTTCACATTCATAAGCAAAAATATCCACGCCATTTTTAGACGCCAATCTTAATGCATCACCAAAAGCCTTATCCATATCATCATAGGGAGAGAAATTACTTATATTACTCATTTGAATGAGAAATAGTACCCCAGCTCCAAAACCTTTCCTTTTAGCCTCTATAAGTTCTAACAAATGTTTTCTTCCTCTTTCTGTAGGTGCATCTGGAAACATAGTTTTCCCATCCACTTCAAATGTGACGCCCTTTACCTCAAGATAATATTCTTTGCCAAAGTCGTTAGAAAGTTTAAAATCAAATCTACTATCTCCAAAGGTTTTTTCTCTCTGTATTATATTGTATTTAATTAAACTTTGTATCTTTTTATTTTTTAATGCTTCATCAACAACCTTATTCGGAATTTGTGAATCTATATTAATGATCTTACTATTTTTATATACTGCAATCAGATCATATAGTGTCTTTCTAGTAGGATTGATCTCTTCTCTTAATAAAACCGTGGAGCCTGGAATTAATATTTCTTTACACCTACCTGTATTAGGAACATGCACTAATAATTCTTTTTCATTAAATTTTACATAAGCCTCAAATCTATTCGGTCTTCTTATAAATTCTGCAATAAAAACTTTTTTGTTTAAAAGCATAATTTCATCTCCATTTTTATAAATATACACTAATTTATAAAAATAATCAACATCACCCACTATCATTATAGTACTTTATGTTGACTTTTTTGTTATTATTTTTATATAAAAAAATGATAACAAAAAAGTCCTTGCTTTAGCAAGGACTTTCTATGGTGACTCCTAGGGGAATTGAACCCCTGTTACCACCGTGAAAGGGTGGTGTCTTAACCGCTTGACCAAGGAGCCTTATAAAATTTGGTGACTCACCGGGGAATCG
>DHIM01000190.1:14704-18389 GCA_002403785.1 Clostridium sp. UBA4746 | reverse complement strand
ACCATACCCATTATATTTAATTCTATCCTATAATTAAATATTCTATTCTACAATTAGATATTATAAACGATTACATGCTAACAATCAATCCTATAAATAATTATCTTTATATAACAATCTTAAAGAAGAAGTTTTATCCTCACCAAATAAATCATAATCAAAAACATTGTTAATACTTAAGGGTTTTGAATTCTTTAATTCAACAAATGGACATTCTCCTTCATTCCCCTGCCACTTATGCAATTCACACTCTTTAAAACAGTCTACATTTTCTTCCATCGTCGTTAAAAAAGGACACTTTAACATATCATCACTTCTCTTTCTATATAATGTTATAAAAGGAATATCGTTTCTTTTATAACATTATAATACATTTATCAGAAAAATTAAAGTGTTTTTGAAAATTTTACATAAACACATAGAACAGCTAGTCTTTGAATAATGAGACTTAATTTTATAACTGCATTATTGAATTATTGTATATAGAATATTTCAATGATATAATTGTATACTAAATGTTTTTTAATTAAGTACACACTTATTAGTAACTTAGCGTATATTAAGTTGCTTAGGGTTTACTAAGTTACTTAGTATACTTATTAATTATTACCAAGTTTGTATTTAAGAAAATAAGCATAATTATTATTAAGACCTGAGATAACAAGGAGGTTATTATGAGCGATAAAACTATGAAAATAAACAATAAAGAATATAGCTGTACAATAGAGTTAACATTAGATATTATTGGTGGTAAATGGAAAACACTAATTCTTTGGAGATTAGCTCAGAATGGTATATTAAGATTCAGCGAACTTAAGAGGTCTATGTGTGGCATAACACAAAAAATGTTAACTCAACAACTTAGAGAATTAGAAGCATACGAAATGGTTAATAGAAAAGTATATGCGCAGGTTCCTCCTAAAGTAGAATACTCTTTAACAAAACAAGGTAAAAGCGTAATGCCTATATTAGATGTTATGAGTAAATGGGGAACCGATTATTATGAAGGCGTTATTTTTGATAAAAAAGAATAGTGTTATATTTTAACTTTTAGGACATATTAATTATATACTAAAAGGAGTGATTTTTTTGAATATAACAACTATCTCTTTATCCTATATGTTTTTTGCGATTTCTGCAGTAGAGTTTATAGTTTTTATGTATTATAAATTTCTAGTAATCAACACAGACCCTAAAAACAAAAAAAGGAAAAAAATTATTGGCTCTATGAAAGATCCTGACCATTGGAGACGTAGAAATAATATTATTGCTTTTATTTCTTTATTTTGGGCATTAATTTCTATGATAACCTTCATTTATTTGAAATTTTTCTATAATTCAGGATTAGTTTCAATTGTATATGCATTCATTTATGTGGTTCTTATTGTATTAAGTGTTACATTATTTATTAAGAAAAACAAACTTGTTAGCACTAAGTAGTATAACCTAAAAAATAGTAATAATTTAAATATTATTACTATTTTTTAAAACCGAAATAAAGCTTTTAATAATCTGAGCTGTGAAACCCCATATTTTATAGTTATTATACTCATAAAAATATTGATCTAAATACCCTTTCCTAAACTTATAGTCTTTCCCTCCATTAATTAAATGAAACGGAAATCCTTCTTGGTTCATGGGTCCTATCTCCATTTTATAAAGCAGTGGTTCATTTTCCAGAAAGAATTTTAAGGGAACTTTAAATATATTATTTACTTCATCCTTGTTAGGATTTATATCCCCATATTTTAAAATTCCTACAAAAGCATATAATATGTTTCCATAAGGACTTATATAATAATCCATATCTCCTATAATATTTAATTGATCTCTTTCTAAATTTAGTTCTTCCATGGTTTCTCTTATAGAGGCTTGTTTTGGATTTTCATCTAGTTCCACTCTTCCACCTGGCAAGCAAACATCCCCCGGCTGACTTCTTAATTTATGTGCACGCACTTCAAATATAATGGATAATTCATTCGAGTCCTCTATTAATAATATCATAACTGCACTTTCCTCAAATTCACCAATTACCTTAGAATTTCTATTGTTAAATATTTGTTCTAACTTATTTACCATGTAAATCACCACCAAATTAATAATATCACAATGCACTATCAAAAACATTTGTTTTCGAAAACACATATTAACAATTTTCTTTTTTGTCACCATCAATTCAATATTAATGTACCTTGTTCTTCATATGTTAAAATGATATACTTATTCTTGTATTTGTCACTTGATAAATATAAAATTTAACTAAAATGGAGAGATGAAAATTGAAAAGAAGAAACGGACTTTTTATATTGGCATTAGCATTTACTGTAGTCTTTTCTACAACCGTTTTTGCTGCCGTAAAACCACCAGAGTTAATTGGTAAAGCTGCTATTTCTGTAGATATGGATACTAATGAGATTATTTACACTAAAAACATTGATAATAAGATGTACCCAGCAAGCATTACAAAACTTATTACAGCATTGCTTCTTGCTGAAAACAAAAAATCAACAGATAATTTAATTTATACAAAAAATGCAAAAAATCAACCACCTTACTCTTATAACTTAAATATTCAACCTGTGGCAATCGGGGATACTATGTCCGCTGATAACGTAATGGATGGACTTCTTCTTTATTCTGGAAATGATATCGCCTACATGATTGCTGATAACGTTGGTGGGAATCCAGTTAATTTTGCTAAAATGATGAATATCAAAGCGGCGTCGCTAGGAATGAAAAATTCTCATTTTATTACACCAAATGGTTTAGATGATACAAATAATCAGCATTATACAACCCCTTATGACTTATCTCTTTTAGGTAGAGCTGCAAATAAAAATGATCGGGTTAAGAAATCTATGGGTAAAAAGACAAGCCTAATAAAATCTGCTAATGGCGTAGCAGCTACTGTTGCAAATAGAAATAAACTTCTTGGTGTAGACGGTAACATGGGTGGTAAAACTGGGTATACATTAAAGGCTGGGAGATGCTTAGTTTCTATATATGAACGTGACGGTCGCCATATTATAGGCGTTGTAATGAATTCTGAATATAACCTACCAAAGGACACAAAAGTCTTTGAAGATATGACAAAACTAATCAACTTTAGTTATGCCGCTCCAAAAGAAGTAATACTCAAAAAAAATACTGCCATCAAAACAATTTCTGTGCCTTATAAGGTTATTCCATTTATAGGACCAGAAAAAACAATTAATGTACCACTCCAATCAAAAGAAGATATAACCATTTATAAAAATGATTTAAAATCACAAACAACCTATAAAACCACCGGAATAAGTGCATGGAAACTTAATAAAGACACTTCCGTTGGAACTGTAAATATTAAACAAAGAGATTATGAAAAAAGTTATAAATTATATCCAATGATCTCGAAAACTACTCTTATTAAAGATAATATAATTATTTATGCTGCAGCTACCATTGTACTGATTATAATTATAGTTTTAATTGTTTTATTAATTAATTTTATTAATAGACGTAAAAATCGTCATGGTAGACGAATAAGATTTTAAATAGTTATTTATAAATACATAAATTTAGGGACTATATTAACCTTCGAGTTAATATAGTCCCTTTTATGTTTTAAAAAACATTATTATTTTTATTTTATTTATAAATTTTTATATACCCTTTTCTGTTTTTTAAAATTAAACCTACCATCTAA
>DHIM01000190.1:13444-14505 GCA_002403785.1 Clostridium sp. UBA4746 | reverse complement strand
CATCTAAACTGACTAAAGTTACACCTAGTATTATAACGATGCACCCTAATACCTGCCAGATTGTAATAACTTCATTTAGCATAGCTGATGCTGCAAATAGACTCATAATAGGCTGTAAATTAATATAAGTAGTAAGAACGGTTGCTCCAAGGTCTTTTAAGCAATGTACATACATTACATACCCAACACAAGAACAAAAAATAGATAAGAATATTAAATTCAATACAACCTTTGTGGAAGGAATTTGCAGTGGACTAAAAAATAGTGAAGGACTTAAGAACAACGATCCCCACATAATTTCATAAGTAGTTATAGTTATAACTTTATAATTCCCCTTAAAACTGCTACAAACCATATTATAGATTACCCATGCAAATACTGCTCCAAGCGCCATAAAGTCTCCTATACTTCCTTTTGATAATATGCTTACTCTTTCCTTGGACGCAATTATTATAATAATCCCAACTAAACTTAACGAAGCACCTAATATTTTTCCGCAAGTTAATTTCTCTTTAAAAATTATTCTCTGTGTAAATATAGTAAATACAGGTATAGTCGCAATTAGAATCGCAACATTTGATGCAGATGTATATGCTACCGAATAGTTTTCAAAGATAAAATATATAGCTACTCCAAAAAGACCGCCCAAAGCAAATTTGAATCTATCCTCTTTTAATACCTTTTCCTCTGGAAACTTTACTTTCAATATTATAAATAAAATTATTGCGGCTACCACGAATCTGTAAAACGCTGATAATATGGGACTTACTTCCTCCGAAATAACTTTTATACTTAAATAAGATAAGCTCCATATAAACATTAAGACAATTGCCATTACATGAGATATTTTTTTATTTGTCAATATATCACTCCCCTTTATTTGTTCTTTATTGCACATAAATACAAATAACAAGTCAATATGCAAATCTATTTGACTTGTTATTTATATTATACGCTTAATATTATTATATTTCATATTTACCAAAAATTACACAAAAATTTTTATTCCAAATATCTAGTTATTTTAATATATTATAATAGTAGGGTTTCTGATAACATAG
>DHIM01000190.1:3401-13280 GCA_002403785.1 Clostridium sp. UBA4746 | reverse complement strand
ATAGTAGGGTTTTTGATAACATATAATAATTATATATTCTAGTATATTTGTTCTTTATTACTTTAACATTTTAATATGTTAAATTACCATTTTGTAACCTAATCATTGTTAACATATCACTTTTAGAGTATTATATTATAGTATTCGAATATTTACTGCTACTTATGATAATATTCGCATTAATGTATTTTATTTTATTAATTATAGTTCACGTACTCACATGGAGGTGCAAGTTGAAAAAAGAATTTTCTTTAAGTAATGAAAAAGTAATGATAAATTTCACAGCAAAATATTGTAATAGTCATGTACAATTATTAGAAAGTGATGGCTTCAGAAGGGTTTTTAACTCTTATGTTAAGAAAATTAAAAAGAAAAATTCAAATATATATAAATATCTGATTGAAAATGCACACACAGACAATGAGGATCTAGATGTTTTCATTATACATTTGTTTAAACTCCTCTCTGTATTAAATCTAAATGAAATTATAAATCTAAATACTAAATATAGTTCTCTTATAGATAGAAGAGGCAATTTTATTGATTTTGTAGAAGATTTTTATGGTTTTTGGAGAAAGCTTGAGAGATACACTGTAATTCACAATAATAAAATTAATGAGGGTTTAGAGAAAACAAGCTTTGTTGAAGCCAATAATGATTTTTCAATGCTTATACTTAGTTTATACAGAAAAATCGAAGAAAATGTTGTTGGTTATAAACCTAAGGTTTACAGACAACTACCTGCCGGTGGCAATGCTGGTCTAATAGTGAATAATATAAATTGGCCATTGCCTACCGGCTATGAACTATTGAAACACGTTCCCTTTATTGATGCAATAATACTAGATCTACCTTATATAAGTTATCCTAAAAAGAATACTCGCGATGGAATTTTTGAGGAATGTTTTGAAAATCCATTAAAAAATTGTGCTATAAGCTCAGATCATTGGTTTTGTTATCCAGCTAAAGTAGGTACATTACTTGCATTCATATATGTTCACAGAGATTTTATGGCTCATGCAATAACTCTATGTAACCTATTTGAAATGGCAAAAGAAAAAGAATATAGGGACATTAAACCAGATATAGTTTTTGTTTTTGGTGCTAAAGATTCCTTTTCTAAAGTTAAAACAGTATTTTATGATGACATAGAAAATAATATTATGCTTGGCTATATAAGTCACGGAGACGAAATTGATTACTTCGGGTATGTAAAAAAAATGGCCTTAACACTTCATAACCTAATAATGATTAAACGAGGTTCACTACCAATTCACGGTGCAATGGTACACATTATTATGAATAATGGTAACAGTGCTAATGTTGTTATTATGGGGGATAGTGGTGCAGGTAAATCAGAAAGTCTTGAAGCTTTTAGAAGTTTAAGCGAAGATTATATAAGTGATATGACCATAGTCTTTGATGACATGGGATACCTAACTCTGAATGAAGGTTCAAAACCATTAGCCTTTGGAACTGAAATTGGAGCCTTCGTAAGACTTGATGATTTGGATGCAGGTTATGCTTTTAAAGAAATTGATAGAAGTATATTTATGAACCCTGATAAAATTAACGCAAGACTTGTGATGCCTGTAGCAAGCTATAAAGATATTATTAAGGGATACCCTATAGATTTGTTCCTTTATGCAAATAATTATGAGGAAGTAAAAGATAAAATGAAGGAAATTAATTTCTTTACAAATTCAAAAGACGCCATTGATGTTTGCAAAAGAGGGGCAAGGATGGCAAAGGGTACTACAACTGAATTGGGCCTTGTAACTTCATATTTTGCAAACCCTTTTGGGCCTGTGCAAAAACAGGAACTAGTAGATGTACTTATAGTTGACTATTTCGAGGAATTCTTTAAAACTGGAGTAAAAGTTGGACAAATTAGAACCTCCTTAGGCATCGTTGGACAAGAAAAAGGTGGTCCTAAAAAAGCAGCTAAAAAGTTGTTTGATTTAATTATAAAATAGAAAAGGAAATTCCTCCATTTTTAAATTAATGGAGGAATTTCCTTTTTAAATATATTTAAAGTATTAACATTATTCCACCCCTGCTTTAGAGTTTTTATAAAATCCACTAACCATATCAAAATTTCTCTTAAGTCTTAAACCATTCTTCAATTGAAGTACTCTATCAGTATTTTTTATTATATAATTTTCAAGCTTATCCATGTATATATTCCCTGCTATTTCGCTTTGAGTAACCATGGTTAAACCTTTTTCCCAACTAGCTGTTAATTCTGGATTTAACAATGTAGGAATAGAATTTTTCACTACATCATAGATAATTTCTCCAAGTAGCGTAGGCATAACCACTTGGGTTTTATTATTAGATTTAATGTATTCTATTTTTTCTAGCTTTGTTAAAATTCCTGAACGAGTTGCACTGGTACCAATTCCTGAGCCCTTTATATGTTCCCTTAATTCTTCATCTTCAATAAGTTTACCTGCATTCTCCATGGCTATAATAATTGAACCTGTAGTAAATCTTTTAGGAGGAGAAGTTTTACCCTCTTTTACAACTAAATCTTCAAGTTTCACTCCTTGTCCTTTTTTTAAAAGACTCAAAAATTTCATATTTGTACTTTCATGATCATTGCCATCATTAAATGGCTTTAAAACCTCCAAATACCCAAGTTCGATGCACACCTTGTCTGAGGTGAAAAATCTTTCCGTATCAATCTTTGTTATAACAGATACCTTGCTATAAACAGCAGGTGGATAAAATATTGCCAAAAACCGTCGTAGCACTAAATTATAGACTTTTTTTTGTATATCCTTTAATGCTGAATAGTTCTGAAGTCCTTCACCTGTTGGTATAATAGCATAATGATCTGTTACTTTGCTATCATCAACATACTTTGTTTTAGCAATATTTGTGTACCACTTTTTTTCTATTATATTCTGGGCAATATTCTTAATCTCTGTATTACCTTTTAGCTTTGTCAATTTTCTTATATTACTATCTATTTCCTTTGCGATTGCTGTTGATAATACCCTAGCATCCGTTCTTGGATATGTAAGCATTTTCTTTTCGTATAATGCTTGAATATGACCAAGAGTTTGCTCTGGATTTATTTTGAATTTTTTAGAACACTCATTTTGTATTTCTGCTAAGTTAAAAAGTAACGGAGCATTCTTATTTTCTTTTTTCTTAGTAATGGTTTCAACATAAACTATACCATCCCTGATAGAATCTCTGAGTTCACCTATTAATTTTTCTGCCGTTTCCTTACTAATAAACCCACCTTCATTATAAAGCATAGGTGAGTCAAAATACTTAGAACCTTCTACCGCTTTCCACTCTCCATCATAATTACAGCCTTCATCTACATTAAAGCTTCCAATAATCTTATAGAAAGGGGTAACAGTAAACTCACGAACTTCTCTTTCCCTTTGAACTACCATCCCAAGTACACAAGACATTACTCGTCCCACAGCTATAACTATATAATTTTTTCCAAGATAATTGCTTACAGTTTTTCCATAAACTAAACTTAGAAGCCTTGAAAAATTAATTCCCATTAGATAATCTTCTTTTGCTCTTAAATAAGCTGCTTCCGATGAATTATCATATTCACTCAAATCCTTCGCTTCTTTAACTCCACGAATAATCTCTGCCTCTGTTTGTGAATCTATCCAAACTCTTCGTTTTTGCTTATTAGGACTTCCCGACATTTCGTCCACTAGTCTATATATATATTCCCCTTCTCGCCCGGAATCTGTACAAACATAGATTCTATCGATATCCTCGCGCACCAGTTGGCTCTTAACTATATTAAATTGTTTTTTAACTCCATCTATAACTTCATATTTATATACTTCAGGTAAAAATGGCAAAGTATTTAAAGACCATTTTTTTAATTTTTCATCATATTTTTCTGGATAACTCATAGTAACAAGGTGTCCCACACACCATGTTACTACGGCTTTGTCAGACTCAATATAACCATCTAACTTTCTACCATTTATTTTTAATGCTTTGGCAAACTCCGCAGCAACACTTGGTTTTTCTGTAATAAATAATGCCTTACTAATAATTACCACTCCACTTTCCACTAAATTGCACTAAAAAACCTCAAAATACAGACCTTTAATATTTACTTTAGGCAATCTATTATACCATTTTTTATACACCTATTTCAAAAAAATAAAATGGATTAAAGTCCTTTTAGATATTCTTTTAAATCTCCTCCTAAGTTTTTTGTAAACTTGCCCTTATCTAATTTGAAGTATTGCGCTTTAGACGATAGCTCAATTATTAACTCTACTAGAGTTGCATGACAGGTAAGTACAAATATTTGATGTGTTTTCGAAAGCTGTACTAAGGCCTTAACTGTGTTCCTTGTGTGTGCTATATCAAAATTAACAAAGGAGTCGTCCAATATTACTGGTAAACTTGGCTTTATTTCTTTTATTCTGCTTATGCGAACTGCCAAAAATAATTGTTCTTTTGTACCTCGACTTAACTCATTTGAGCTCTCCTTAGTACTCTCATCTCGCAATTTTGTTTTAAAATCTCCCTGCATTAAATCATCTCGAGGCATAATACTTTTGTATTCCCCAGATGTTATGTCACTTAAAATATCACTAGCCCCTTTTAATAACTTATCCTTGGTATTTACTAAAAATTTTTCTCTGATTTTTTCAAGTAATAATGCGGCTGTATTATAAACAGCATATTTTTCTGCAAGTGGTCTTAGATTGGCTCTTGCTTCTCTAATCCCTTTCTCATATTGCACTAACATCTCATCAGAATTCAAAGCTTTTATTTCATCTTTTAATGTTTGTTTTTCATTCTTTAATGTATCGATTTGCACTACTAATTCTTTGTTTTTAGCATCTGTTACCGCATAATCATCATTGAGTTCATCAAAACTAATATACTGATCATATAAATTTCGAATAATTTTCAATAACTTTTCATCATTAATTGGCGCAAGCTCTTCTTCATCTGATAATGCCTTTTTTATGCGATTACTTTTTACTCCTTGTAGTAATTTGTCTTGGACATTTTTATATTCAATCCTATTATTAGTATATTTTATATATTTTTCTCCTTGATTAATATACCTTTCAATTTCTATTATTATATCCTCCGAGTGATTATTACAAAGAAACTCTAGTATTTCCTGCTCTAACAGGTTCAACTTTGAAAAGCTCATATCCGCTTTTTCGCAGAGAATTAAATACTTATATAAGTTTTCTAGCTTTAGTAGTATATCAGTGCAACCTTTTTGAATATTATATAATGTTATTTCCTCTAAATTTTCAGTGAAAAAATCAGTAAATTTATTAAGCACTTTATTAATACCGTTCAAAGATATGAAAAGAGTATTAAACTGATTACTTAGTTTTTTCTTCAATAAATAATACTCAGATATTTCATCTTTTAAATAAGCTACTGTTTTATAATAATCTTTAATTCCATCTTCCGAAACTCTTCCATCAAGTTTTAGAATATCCCTATACTCGTCCATTATATTGTATAATTCTCTTAATCTTTCATCTATCCTTTTTACTTCCTCTGAGCTTTTACTACAATTAACCTTAATATAATCTATTTGTTCTTTTACCTGTACGTTTCTATTTATGATCGATTTGCTACTCGAATAATTTATAAACAAATATAGTGCTGTCCCTACTGCTCCAATTACTATTAGTGAACATCCAAGTAATTTATCAATAAAAAATAATGCTAATCCTAAAATCATAAAAAATAAGGTAAAATAGAAGTACTTTTTCATGTATTCTAGCGAATCATTTGGTAATATTTCTTTTTCCAAGATTTCTTTCTTAATTTTGTATTCTTCAATTGTTTTATCAAAAGCTATTTTTTCAACCTCAAATTTTTTAACTTTATCAATATTTTGAGTTAATAGTACTTGTTGTACCTCATCACAGTTAATCTCTGTAATATCATTAAAACTAACCCAATTATCGTTAGATCTTTTAATTTTACTCATTAGTACTTGTGTCTTATCATAATACTCATTTTTTAAAAGTAACAAATTCTTGCTCATTTCTTTAATGCCTGATATTCCACTATAAAAACTAATAATCTCAACTTTGCTACCTAGTAACAACTCTTTGATAAGCTTGCCTTTTGGACCATCCTTTATAAATTCATGGTTGTCATTATTATATTGGTCTAGTTCTTTAATGTATTGGGTTCTTAGAGCCTTAGCTTTTTCAATATTGTATTCCTTAATGTCCCTACCACTAAAAAAATACATTTCAATCCCAGCTTCAAGATTTTTTCCATTTTCATTTATGTTGTAATTATGCTTTAAAAACTCTAATTTAATTATATTATTATTGCTAATTTGAAGTTCTTCATCCTTTAAAATTATGGTTTCCTCAAGACATAACAGACTATTTTTCTTTAAAGCAAAAGAATTTAACAGCAATATAGATTTTTTCCTTCCTTCTACACCTTTCCTAATGTTTTCTGTATATGGCTTAAACATCTTAGTTGAAGGATTTCCCCTAGTACCTCCAATTGCGTTGGCCTTTTCTCTCAATTCTTTAACAATAGAGGGTATTTTTACAATATGCTTAAACCCCGCACCTAATAACATAGACTGCAAATCACTATCTTCCTTGTCAGATTTCTTATTAAGCTCATCAAGACTTATTGTAAACAGTTCTCTGTAGGTTACCTTATCTATATTGTATAGTCCTTTATTAGTGTCATTGTCTTTAGTATTATTATAAACTATCTCTGGATTACTAAATCCTTTTAAGAGTACATATGCGTTGGCTGCATCCTCTAATTGCAAATCACATCTAACATCATATTGAAATTTAGGTGGTGGTAGATCTCTACTCTTAGAAAACCCAAATGGGATGTTTCTGAGTACCTGCATCAAGCTAGTTTTACCAGATCTATTTGCTCCACCAATAACTATTATCCCGTCCCCTAGGTCTTTTAGTTTTTCGCCCTGAAACACTCCAAAATCTCTGATATCCAGCTCTGTTATTTTCAAGTCATCACCTCACTACATTATTTCTAAAGCTTCCACTAATTTTTCAACGACCAATTCTCTAGCTTGTGATATAATATCCGCAATAATTTCTACATCAAAATCAAATTTATCTTCATCGATATTCTCGGAATAAATTTGTTTTTTCCAAATAGATCCCCAATTTTTTACAAGTTGGTTTTCATACTCAATGTCTGTGGAATACATGCTAATTACTTCCTCTAAATCCTTAAAAATAGAGTTTTGTATTTTGAGGCTTTCAAAATCTTGAATGAGTGCAGTTGTTCTAAATAATATTGAGTCTATCCACAGAAAATATTTTTGTATTCCCAGTTCTTCATTTATGCTTTCTATAAACTGCTTGTAATCATCCTCGGACATTTGAGTTATATCCTGGTGTATGTCTGTTTTCCCTTTTATTATTAACTGTACAACATACCCTTTAAATTCATCCTCTATATAGTTCTTTGAATGCTTTATTTCATTTGAACTCTCAGGAGGGTCATATGTTAAACTACATACTTCATCATAAATCACCTTAATTAAATCACTATAATTCACTATTTTATTAGTATCATCTAATGTTATTTCCACCCTTTTATATATAACTGTCGCTATAGGCAAAAATTCCATATGGACAACATCTTTCTTGCATGCTGTAACTAAGAAAACTCCCCCTATTCCCTGCTCACCCATATCACGCCCTTGAGGCATTCCAGGAAAAGCAATAATAGGTTTTGATTCACATAAAACATCATGTTTATGAATATGTCCTAGTGCCCAATAATCTATGTTAGGTACCATTTTAAGGTCTTCCAAAGTGCAAGGAATATAATTTTTATTATCCCTTTCAAGCGCTGTATGTAGCATTGCAATATTAAAAACATCATTATCTAGTATATAATTTTCATAAGTTTTTTCTTTTTCATTTCTTCTCTTATAGGATTTACCGATAATTTTTGCAATAACTTCCCCTTCTTTATATACCTTAAAAATCTCTGCTTTATTGGAGCTTAAAATATGAACATTTTGGGGCATAGTAAACAGTTCTTGAGAATCATTTATAGCATCATGATTACCGTAAATAACATATACATTTATATTTTTTTTACTTAGTCTTATACATTGATTAATAAAAAATCTATTTCCTCTTACTGACCTTAAATAGCTATCATAAACATCTCCACAGAACAGAATAAAATCTACCTCATATGATATAGCTTTATTACATATTCTTTCAAAGCCGTCATAAACAGCGCTTTTACATAAGTCTTCTATTTCTTGCTGCTGTTTTCCATTTATATTTAAAAAAGAACCTAAATGCAAATCCGCAGCATGAATAAATTTGAATGTTTCACTCATTATTTTCTCCACCCCCAGTATATATTTTACCATAAAAACCAAATACATATGTTACTACAATTTTTCTAATGTCTTATAGTATAATAAATAAAAAAAAGCATACAATAATGTTAGTAGATGATTTAAAATGGTTGAGTCTAGAGTGCTTGTAGGCTGAAATAGCTTTAGAGTATTCGGCCAAAGGTGTATACGAGATCTGCTAAGGTTTTTTATATGCCGGAGGGAAGAGTGTTATGGGTTCTTAACAGCTGTGTATGTGCCTAACTGTATATATGTGGTTCTCCCGAATGTATAATATTCGAGCTAAGATGATATAGGTTGCCGCAGGTTTTATTAACATATTACTAGGGGTTTTTCTTGGTCGAGAGATCATTTTCAGCTCCCAAGGTGTTCTATATTGTCGAGCAAAGATGTATATATGTGCTGTAATGCTTATATTTAGTCGAAAGATTTCATATAGGTATGTAAGTATGTATATGGGTTGTAGCGTAGATTATTTTAAGTTGTCAAATATTCCCTAGGGTTAAAAGGCAAGTTATCAGATACATGAAAATAAACAACAAGCCAAAAGACTAGCATGCTGACTTGTTATTTATTTAAATGTATTCTGTAGAAACTTGCCTTTTTCATTTTATAGTTAATTTAAATATGTTATTGCATTTATTAAAAATTAAGTTGCCCAAACTGTACATACCATTTAGAATATGCATTTCCATCTCGATCTCTATAGGTGCCCTTTGAATCCTTAACCATAACTGTCGCTCTTTTATTTATCTTATAAATGAAACCATTATACTTTCTGCCATCACTTAAAAAGCTCACCTTTTGTCCTATCAGTAATCCATATTCCTTTGAAACTATTTCCTTTTGATTGGGTAACTGGTGGTACACATCTGTATGACCAAACATGCCATAAACCATAGTTTTAAACCTAAGCTTTTTGCAACTGGATTCTTTATACAGATGTAACTCAACTAAATGACATAATTCATGCTCAAATACTATTTGAAATGCCTCTAAGGAATCCTTTGTATTTATACCGGATACTATTTTGTCTCTTTCAACCTTGTAATACTGATAAAAAAATTTTATACCAATCCTAATTTCATAAGTTTCTTCTACTTCTCGTAATAGTTTTAACTGCTTACTATATATGGTTTTTCCTGCAGAAGATGTCATCCTAGTGGACAATGAAAAAATTAAGGATCCCTTGAAGGTTCTACTAAAGTAGTCATTAAAAAATTCTTTATCATATAAATCAAATAAGATTTTCAGATCGACCTTTGACATAGATTGTATATTCCCTGTATTAACATTTTTAGATTTAATTATAAATGCATTTCTTATACTACTTCTTTTTTTAACTATTTCTGACCTGCTATAGTTTAAATCTTTTATATCCTCAGTTATCATAATCCTTACTTCCTTTTAACAAAATCCAGTGCATTTTAAACAGTTTTTAAAATAGCAGTATCAATAATAAAATCAAGTGTATCTTTAGATTCATTTACCCCTTGTCTTAACCT
>DHIM01000190.1:1454-3372 GCA_002403785.1 Clostridium sp. UBA4746 | reverse complement strand
GTCTTAACCTATCAATGAATTCTTTTTGAATTTCAATTACATCAACATTATGCAATTGAAATTTTTCTTCAATTTCATGCATTTTTTTATCAATATTGTCTTTATGAAAAGATAATGCTATATCTTTTTTAATAGATAACTTTAAAACTAAAAATAAGCTTAGATATTCATTTTTATTTAAAGTTAAATCACTATTTCTTAATGTCTGATTTAAAAACTCTAAAGATTTGTTTAATTGAATAGTGTACATTTTAGTGTCTTCACTACCAATGACAAATGCTAATATTGCTTTTATAGTATATTTTAAATTGCTTTCTAAACTATCTTCCACATTAATACCAAATGCTCCGCTAGCAAATTGATTAGAAGCTAACAATCTCAATAACTCACTTCTTTTAAAATCAGTATAATTATTATGATTTTCATTTAGTTTTGATACATCCTTATAATAAAATGCTGTTGATTCTGAATCCTCATCTAAACTTTCATAAGAAATTTCTAATTTTTTTGTTGTTTTAACCGGTAATATTTCTCTTATTCTTATACCAAGTATTGGGTCTTCCATCTCTTCATAAAGAATAAAAGCAGTTTCTTTGCAAATTATACCAACCTTTTTAGAAATTTCAATAATCTTGTTGTTCATTGCTTTTTGAAGTTCCCCACGTTCATATTTAACTCTATGTTGAAGAGATTCTATTCGTCTCTTGTACCATATTTTTTCAATCAGATTAACATTTTCTTCTAGCTCAAGGTCATTTAGAGAAATTATTCTTTGAATTCTATTTTTTCCAACCTTTCCTTTTAATACTACAACTCCGCCCACTTCTCCATTATATTTTGCGAAAATTGAAAATGGTTCTTTATCATACATATATTCTATAGTTCTTGGGAATGTTGTTTCCACATTCATTTTACCCCAATCAATTTCAATATCAGTAACTTGAGGATTTTTAATTCTATTAAATTGTTTAAGCACTATATCTTCAATTCGCTCATCAGGATAAATAACTTCTGCAGCTCCATAAGAAATACGAGCTAATTTATTTATGAAATAGCTGTTTACCGAAGTATCTATTCCAAAAGGAAATATTCGGCTCTCTTTTATATTTTCTTCTACAAAATCTAATATTTCTTTTTCATTTTCAACTAAATCATCTGTAAATAAGAATATTATATTTTCCTCTATATCACTTTTTCCGAGTAATGCATATTTTATTGCATCAAAAATAACTGCATTTTTTTCTGCTTTAAGTTCGTTAATCCATTTGCTAGCATTGCTTAAATTCTCTTCATTAAAATCAACTTTTATCTCCCTAGAAAAATAATTAAGCTTATCTCCAAATGCTACAATATTAAATGTGTCTCCGAGTGTTAAGTTTCTTAAGCACAACTGAAGTGCGTTTTTACCCTCCATTAGCTTATCTCCACCCATTGACTGAGAGATATCTAAAAGGAATATATAGTTTGATCCCGATTCGCTTTGCTCTCTTTCAAGCTCAGGTATAAATCTTAAATATAAAATCCCCTTATCGTCTCTAGGATAGTTATATATCATTCCTGTAGTTTCTAATTTTTCTTGCTCTTCGAGTACTATTTCTAAGTCTTTATCCATTTTCTGATTTTTTCCATCAAGCGTTACTTTATATAAATTATTATCTTCATATTCAACCTTTAATTTGTGATTAATACACTTGAATTTTAATTTTGTTAAGGATTCAACAAGTAACCTTAAAGTGAACTTATAATTATAATCTTTATTTGTGCCACCATATTCGCTAGTTAGTAATTCACTACTCTCAGAAAGATTTATTGGAGTTATTATCATTGGAATAACTAATTTTAAATTTCTGTTTTCATAACTAAGTTCTTCTACATAAGATACTTTAATTTTTACAACTTCATTAGGAATTATCTTACC
>DHIM01000190.1:799-1376 GCA_002403785.1 Clostridium sp. UBA4746 | reverse complement strand
CCAATAACTATTCTAATTATATTATCTCTAAATTCTTCGAGCAAAAAATTGTTATTATCTTTATTCTTAGAATTTTCATATATTTTATTTGCGTCTTCTTTATCTTGTATTAATCCTTTTATAGTCCTCCCACCGAGCACTGCTTCAAAACCTGATATAACTGCCTTCTCTGGAATTGGGAAAGTATAAATTGCTTCTACATCATTTGTTCCCTTGTTCTCATATACATGATCTATAGTATACTCAGCGAACTCGCCACACAAATTTCCTCTTATATTAACTTCTTTTAAAATTATGTTGTTTTTTATTTCCTTTTTATGTTTTGTACCATTAATTGACATCTTATCCCTCCTGATTTATATAACAAAAACATTACAGAATCATTAAAATATTATATACATATTTTATCATTAATATTATCATTAGTCTTTGATTTTTTTATAACAATTTATTTCAGCACATATTTCCATTGATTTTCTATACTTATCGTCAATTTTTCATTAAACCAATAACATAAATGTTGTAATACTAACTGCTTGTTATTTAATATTATGTACCTTATAATATTAATGAATCC
>DHIM01000190.1:0-627 GCA_002403785.1 Clostridium sp. UBA4746 | reverse complement strand
TAATGAATCCTATAAATTATAATATTAATTTATGTGCTAACAAAGGGGGAATTTTTATATGAAAAATTGTATAGTAGCTCAATCAGGAGGTCCAACTTCTGTGATAAATGCCAGCGCTATGGGAGTGCTTGAGGAAAACACTAACTCTCACTATTATGATAATGTTTATGCTGGTATAAATGGAATACAAGGTATTTTAAACAAACATATTGTAAACCTATCCAGTCTTGAGTATGATGATGTTAAAGGATTAAAATATACTCCGTCTTCAGGTCTTGGTTCTTGCAGGTATAAGTTAAAATCATTCAAGAAAAGCACTGAAGAGTATATAAAACTCTTTGAGATACTAGAAGAATATAAAATTAAAACCTTCTTCTATATAGGCGGTAATGATTCACAAGATACTGTGCATAAATTAAGTATTTACGCAACTGATCACAATAAGGATGTAAAATTTATTGGAATTCCTAAAACTATAGATAACGACTTACCAATTATGGATCATACACCCGGCTTTGGAAGTGCAGCTAAACTAATTGCAACTCAAGTTCTTGAAAACTTTCTAGATGCTAGTGTATATCCAGCAAAAGGAGTCTTTATTCTGGAAACTATGGGACGCGATACTGG